>JALYQB010000412.1 GCA_030856045.1 Actinomycetota bacterium | reverse complement strand
CCGGCCACTGGTGCGGTCGTCACCTGCGCGAGCGGAGGCGTCATCTCTGCCGGTCCCCACTGCCACCGGACCCGGACCGGCGCAGGCGTGCTGATCCGGCGGGCCTTCGCCTCCTGGCGCCAGGTGTCGAGCATGCGCTGCGCGAGGTGGTCGGCCGCCGCCATGACCTGCACAGTCGCTGGCACCACCACGGGGGCCCTGCGCCCCTTCCACCACCACGGGGTCAGGAGCGCCAGCAGGGTCAACGCGAGCGTCGCTGCGGCGAGATATGCGGCGTACACGGTCGCCGTGTTGACCGGGCTGTCGCTGGTGTGGATCTCTCGCACAATCCATACCGGAACCGCCACCAGGACGAGCGCGCCAACCAGCGCGATTGGGTCCCGACGCCCAGATCCGGCAACCATGATCCTGCCAATCCGCCACTCGTGTGGCGTGATCTTTCCCCATCTGGCGCGATCCTGCCAGCTCCACAGTGGTCACCAGCACAGACGCCGCTGGCAATCGGAGACTCCTCGGTTACGCAGCATCCTGGCCGTCCTTAGCATCCTTGACCAGCCGGAACACCGCCGCGATTCGATCGAGCGTAGTCGGGTCCTCGACGGTCGGGGGCAGTCCCTGCTCGGCACGAACTTCCTCGAGGTCGCGGAGTTCGGTGAGCAGGGTGGTGGTGGGCAGCCGGTCGGTGCCGTGGCGGGTGTAGAGCTCGCGCAGGTCGGCGAGCAGCCGCACCCCTCGTGAGGTCAGTTGTGGGCCGGAGTCGAGCACGAAGTGCCGGCAGGCGCCCCGGGCGGTCTGGGGCCAGTGCCCGCCGGCGGTGTCCGCGATCGCCAGCAGGGGTTCCCAGATCTCGGCGGGCCGGTCGGTGACCCCGGCGGGCATCTCCGGTTGAGCCTCGCCCAGCCGGGCGCCGGTGGAGTCGATCCAGGCGGCGAGGTCCTCGCGGAGGGGTTGGGCCTGGCGGGCGACGTGGCGTTCCCGGAACGGCTCGACCGGCTCATCGGCCCGGCGCCGGCGCATGTGGATGGTGATCGCCCGGGTGGTGATGGTCGCCGGCATCGCCCCGGCGATCCCGGCGAGTGCGGCGGGGGCGTAGACGGGGAACCGTTGGACTTTCATGGTCTTGGCGTCCCCGACGCAGCGGGCGATGGTGGCGGAGCGTTTGTAGCCGGCGTTGAGCAGACCGCGCAGGTCCTCATTCGCCCGCCCCGGGTCGAGACCGCCCGCGGTGCGCGCCTCGCGGGCCAGTGCCGTGCTCACCTCCAGTCGCGCCCGGTCCAGCCACGCCGGGGCGGTGTCGCGCACCCGGGCGAGCCCGGCCGCCAGCTCGGCGGCGGGCGGGCAGCGCGGGTCGCTCAGTACGCACCCGGTGTAGAACCGGGCCTGGGCCGGGCACACCGCCGCGAGCGCGGCGGTGTCCAGTGGGGCGACGTAGAACAACGCGGCCAACGCGTCCGGACCACCCACCAACCCCCCGCCCGTACCAGCCTCCTCAGCCCGGTGGGGCTGGGTGGTGAACCCGAGTTCGGTGCCGCTGCGCCCGTCGACCTGGCACAGCAGCCGCTGATAGACTGCTCCGGCGCTG
This sequence comes from Actinomycetota bacterium, assembly GCA_030856045.1. Lineage (GTDB taxonomy): Bacteria > Actinomycetota > Actinomycetes > Mycobacteriales > Pseudonocardiaceae > JALYQB01. The sequence goes on along the minus strand of JALYQB010000412.1, from coordinate 6,223 downwards.
TCGTCCTGTGCTGTCGCGTGCGGCCTTGCCTGCGCGTTCCTGCTGGTGCGTATCGAGATGTGACGGGTGCTCGTGGGCCGTTCGCTCCGGGTTTGCTCCGCCAAACCGCACCCGGGCTCGTGCGGCATCCCGTCGACCTGGCAGCGCCCTACCGCGCGGTGGCCCGGGGGCAGTCTTGACGCAACCGCCGGCCGACCTCGCGAAGCTCTGGCGGGCCATCGTGTGGTAGCCGTCCGGGAGGTCGACGGGATGTCACACCTTGCCCGCTTCTGCCGCCGTCGATGCTCCGCCCGGCTCGGCCATCCCGGAGACCTGCCGCCCGGCGAGGGCAGTTCCTCGATCGTGACGCTAGCTAGCGGCGATGTCCAACCGGTTTCACTCTGTCTAGACTTGAGCTGTTGACGCCTCGACGAAGGGACCTGTATGAGCACGGTGGCTCGGCCGCCGGTGAACGAGGTTGTCATCTCCGTCTCGTTCGACTCTCAGCCGGTACTGGAGGGACCTCGTCTGCTGGTCGGCCTTCGTGAGATCATGGCTGAGTTCCCGCAGGTCACCGAGGTGCAACCGTATGAAACGGCGACAGAGCTGCCCTTTGAGGAGCAAGTCCTGTTGCCTACAATCCCTCAGATTCAGCTTCTTGCATCTCCGCCAACAGCTCACCGTTACTGGTTTACTCGTGAGAACGATGAGGCTCTACTTCTGCAGATTCAATCCAACTACTTTGCGCTCAATTGGCGAAGGCGTGAGGGTGACAAGCTTTACCCAGGCTTCGACGTCCTGCTTGAGCGCTTCAGTCACTACCTTGCCCGTTTGGAGGCCGCCGTCTTGGAGCAAGGTGGCGAACCACTTGCAGTATCGCAAATTGAACTGACATACATCAACCTGCTGCACCCCGATGAGCAGTGGGGGAGCCCTCGTGATGTCGGTAAGGTTGTTTCGCTACTAGTGCCTAGTGTTGACAATCTTGACCAGTTGAACGTCTCTTACTCCGAGTCGGTAACGGACGACTCAGGAGCTTTCTATGGGCGGACGCATACGGGTGTCTCAACAGGGTATCGTCCTAAAGTTCAGCCGGACCAGCTTCGTCCTCTGGAAATCAGAGACATGACGCCGATCATAAATATTTCTTTTACCGTCCGCAGTGGACGTTTGAACGAGACGATCGAGTCTGTCGCGTACCGCTTCTCGCTGGCTCATGATGCCATAACAGACACGTTTAAGAGTATTACGACAGATGCGGCGCGCAACAACTGGGGGTTGTCTTGACAATTCTTGCAGAGCCTGTACGCGCGCCTCTCAATGCGCAGGAGGCGGCGCTAGCGGCTGCAAACGGATCAGGCACCCTGACCAGGCATATACGGGTGTCACGGCCTGGTCCAGATGCATCGATTAGCACTCTTCTTGAGTCGGGGATACGTCCGCCGGCGTGGGTCGGTAAGTTGGTCCTCGAAGAAATCCCGAGAGTAGACGAGCTCGGATTAATGAGGCTCGATGCCTTGGTTCGCTTCGCCCGCGCCTGTGCTGAGCTGCCGTTTCGGACGCCAAAGCCGCGGTTCAATGTTGGCGACGACGCAACAATTGGTGCCGAATGGGATATCGGTCGGTATCATGTTGAGATTCAGGTCGGCAACGACAGTTCGGTAGATTCGATAGTTTTTGAAGTAGATAAAGGCGACCCTGACGAGATTCCACTGGCGGGCAACGTCCCCTTTCTGACTGAGATAATGTCGATAGTTCTTAAGTCCCGATAGGCGCAGTCGGCCAGTGCCCAACGACGTGGCCGCCGAGGTGCCGGATGACTGCACTGTCTACAGGGTGGTGAAGAAAGCTGATATCAAGCCAGACGGCACCCCGGAGAGCGGCTGTTTCGCCGATAAGGCGGCAGACGATGGGTCATCCAATTACATGTCGGTATATTTCTCTGACGAGATAGAAGACGCGAAACTGTCGGTCCGCGACTTGCAGGAGAAGTGGGGATCGGACATTTACACCGTCGTTGCTTTCCATGTGGCGGTCCTCAGGGCTGAGGGAGAGCGACTTTGGCGTGATCCGAACGATGATTTTGTTGGACATGGCGCATGTAAACGTCTGGGTGACTCAACGAGGACTCGCAGTCAAAAGCGCAGGCTCGCCAAGCTATCGAAGCCCGTTCCGGGGCTCGACTAGTTCACGGAGACGGCGCGTGATTCAGCAGCCGTGCGCCGCGCGGGGACCGGCCGGAGGCCGCACGCCCCGCGCGAGCGCTTGCGGCTGCACCGGACAGACCGCCGCGCGGCGCCGGAGGCGTCCCCTTGAACAAGTATGGAAAAGTCTAATCACGCGAGGCGGACAAGGCGGACGAGGACAACGAAGAGGTCCCCTTGCCAGCCAGGGAACGCACCGGGGGCGGCCTACCCACGTCTCCCCGTGGCCGCCCAGCCCAGCTCGGCACCCGGCCCCGGGTCGAGAGCGGGCGCGGCGCCCGGACGTTGGTAGCGGTAGCGGCGGCGAGGGAGGTCTTGAGTAGCTCCCGGCCGGGTTCCGGGGTGTAGCGCGACCCCCCCGCTACACCGCTACATCGCTACACCGCAGGTCACGCCCGGTTTGAGCCGCTAGCGGTGGTGCTATATGTAGCGGGGCGGGGTGCTACATCTCAGGTCGCGCCCCGGTCCGCTAGAACGCGTTCCGTCGGACCGGGGCCGCGACACGTGCACGGGGCCACAGGGGTGAGTTAGCCCGACCCGACCGCCAAACACGGGCCGAACCGCCCTGTCCGGCGCCTGACCAGCGAGGACCTAACCCGCTAACCCAGCTAACTTCCCGCAGGTCAGACCCACAATCACCCGGCCAACTCCGCGAGTTAGAAAGCTAACCCGCCACCGGGGCAGCTAACCCGCCGGCGAGACCGAACCGGGTCCCCGCCGTCCGTCGCGATCGGTAGCAGCGTGGCCATCCGAGAGCCGGGGAGGGAGGCACACACCTGGAGTCGCTCCCCCGGATCGCGGGCGCTGGACGGGGGTCCGCGACGGCGGCGCGGTGCCTCCCTGCCGCGTGTGTGACCAGTTCAGGCCAGGGAGGCAGCCTCAAGGAGGGGCACCGGGGAGAACTCCCTGGCCTCCCCGGTGCCTCCCTGGTCTGGTCCCTGTGATCCTGAGCCAACTTGTGGACGTCCCAACCGTCCCGTCCGGCGGGTCGGGCCCCCCGTATCAGCGGCTGGTGACTACACGATCCACTCGGGTTGGAAGCGATCAGGGTCCCACCGCTTCGCCCGGTCGGCAGGCGCTACGGTGACAGAGCGAAGTACGGCGCCAACGATGGCGCGTTGCTGTGAGACGTTCATCTTCTGCCAGCGGGCAAGCATCTCGTCGTATGTTCCGACGAACGCGCGAAGCGGTGCGCGGGAGTCGCGACGCACGAGCTGGGCGCGGGCACGCGCGGTGCGCTGGTCCAGCAAGGAACGCGCGGCCATCCATTCCTTACGGGTGATCTCCCCAGCGGCCCACGCTTCCGCGAGCTCTTCGAGACGTGTCTCACCCGCCCGCACTTCCTCATCCAGGCCCGATGTGTCTGGCTGCTGTTCTCGCAGCCGCTGCGCCATCACAGGGGAGTCGAGGGCGGTGAGAATCATGTCGATGATGTGCTCGTCCGTCCGCTCGGCCACGGTAGCCATCTTGCCGCATGTGTGCCCGCCAGGGGTGTTCGGGCAGACGTAACGAGGTGTTCCCGACTTGGGCCGTCCGACCATTCCGCCCGTGCATAGCCCGCAGCGGAGAATACCGGTCAGGAGGTATCGGCGGCCATTGGCCGCGCTGTATTTGAGGCGGTCGGGGTCTGTGAGCAGCGCACGCAGCCGGTCCGAGTCGGTGGGAGCAATAATCGCGGGCCAAACCGCGTCGGCGACGATTTCACCGATCAATGGCCGAACAGTTTGGCCGTTGGTCCGTGGGATGTGCTCGCGTCGGCCGCTGATCCGGGCCGACGCGAGCAGGTGCCGGATCGTGGTCGGTAGCCACTTCTTGCCGCCTGTCGTCGTGATCCCACGGTCGGCCAGGTCCCGGCAGATGCTGGCCAACGACTCGCCGGACAACACCCGGGCGGCGCACTCCCGGATCGCGGTGGCTTCGGCGTCGACCACGGTGACGCGGTCGTCGGCGTATCCGAACGGGCGTTTGCCCCCGCCGGCCACCCGCCCGGCCTCGGCGGCCTGGCGCCGCTGCCGCTTCTGCCGCTCGGCTTTGTGCTCTGCCTCGTGCCGAGCTGCTGCACCGAGCATCCGGGCGACCAGGCGGCCCGTCGGGTTGCTGAGGTCCACCTCCCCGGTGACGGTCGCGAGTTCCAAACCATGCTTGTCGGCCAGGTCGATGACGTCCTCCAGCTCCCGGGGTGAGCGGGTTAGCCGGTCAACATGCCAGCCCACCACGGCCCCAACGCTGCCAGCCTGCACGTCGCGGATCAGTCGCTGCCATGCAGGGCGAGCCTTGCCCGAGTAGGCGCTCACATCGTTGTCGGCGTAGACCTCGGTGACTTCCCAGCCGCGACGCTCGCAGAGCGCCCGGCAGTCGTCCTCCTGCCTGGTCACGCCCAGACCGGCGCCAGCGCGGTCCTGGCTGATGCGGCAGTAGATGGCAGCCCGGCTCATGGGTCACATAATGGCATACCCGTTGGCACGGGTGTGGCCTGCCCGGTCGGCACGGGTGCCAGGGCCGGCGAAGCCTGACGTGCGAGGCTGCGTGCGTGTTGGCTGAGCAGGACGGTCGCCCGGAGCCGACGTGCTGGACCATCCACGGTGAGCGGCTCGTGGACGACACCCGGCGGCTGCGGTTGAGCATCGCGCAGGTGGAGCTGCCCGACGGGGTGCATTTCGAGCAGTACGTGCTGCGGATGCCCAAGGCCGCGATGACGGTCGTGCTGGACGATCCGGGCGAGCACGTGCTGATGATCTGGCGGCATCGGTTCGTGCCGGACTGCTGGACGTTCGAGCTGCCGGGTGGCTATGTCGATCCGAACGAGGACGCAGCACTGTCGGCGGCGCGCGAGGTCGAGGAGGAGACCGGCTGGCGGCCTCGCTGCATGTCGCTGCTGACGCGGTTCCAGCCGATGCCGGGCACGGCCGACTTCGTGAACCTGCTGTTCCTGGGCGAGGGCGCTGAGGACACCGGCAAGCCCGCCGACATCAACGAGACCGCCCGAGTCGAGTGGATCGCGGTGGACTCGGTGCGTGACCGGATCACCCGTGGCGAGATCATCGGCGCCGGTACCCAGATCGGGCTGCTCCACGTCCTCGCGTTCCGCACCGGCCAGGCTCACTGAACCGGTACGCCCGCAGCCCGCATCTGCTCGTCGAGCGTCCGCACCGCGGTACTGGCCCGGAACGGTGCCAGGCGGCGCGACAGGTCGGCGAGGTCAGCGGCGGTCCGCACCGACCGCACGTCGCGGGCGATGCGCACTGCTTCGCTGCCGGTCTCGCAGGCTTCCTCGACCTTGCGCTGGTCCGCCAATGTGGAGGCGAGTAGCGCCAGGTTGAACAACTTGCCCCGGTCGTAGCCGTCGATCATGTCCAGGGAGCGTCGCGCGAACCGTTCCGCTTCGACGGGGCGCCCGAGGTCGCGGAAGCAGCGCCCGAACTTCGACGCCAGGTAGGCGCCGCCGAAGTAGCCGAGCCATGTCGGGCGGTCCCGATCCGCTGCGGCCTCGAAGGCCCGTTCCGACTCGTGAAGTGCAGCCAGGCAGCCGTGTGCATCGTTCGTCAGGGCGAGTCCGTGTGCCTCCATGACGGCCGCCTCGGAGACCAGCGCTGGAACGCCCGCCCGCTTGCCGTAGCCCTTGGCTGCGCGTGCCAGATCCGTTGCCAGGGCGGGTTGATGCCGGAATGCGACGACCTGATGGCTCATCCCGGCGAGCATCTCGCCTGCCAGCGCGTCATCGCCGACGTCCTGGCTCAGGTGCATCGCCCGCCGCAGGTGCCGGCGGCCGGACGCGGTATCGCCCACGTCGTAGGCGATCCACCCGGCCAGCTGGTCGAGTTCGGCCACCGCTGTGGACAGCTCGCGTCGCACGTCGCTGCGGTACCGGCCCTCGTGCAGCACCGGCAGGACGTCGGAGGCGAGGTAGTCGGTGACGACCGACCGAGCGCGACCCCCGCCGAATCGGTTGTCGAGCCCGCGGAAGGTCTGTGTCATCTCCCGGATGATCTGCACGTCCGGCATGCCCACTGCTCTCGCGCTTGACGTCGGCTGCGGCTGCG
>JALYQB010000395.1 GCA_030856045.1 Actinomycetota bacterium | reverse complement strand
GCCCCGGTGCCGCCGACCGCGGCTGGCTGGCCAGCGAGGGATTCGCGCCGGTACTGCTGGAACGGATGTCCCCGCTGGACGTGGCGGCGTTCTGCCGGCGCTGGCACGACGCCATGCGCGACGCCGCCCAGCGTTCGGCCGTCGTGCTGCCGTGTCACGCCGACGAGCTGCGCGAGTACGAGCGGGCGCTGCTGCGCCAGCTCGACGGGCGCAGGCACCTGCGCGGGCTAGCGACCAGCCCGCTGCTGTGCGCGATGCTCTGCGCGCTCAACCTCGACCGGCGCCAGCAGCTACCGCCGGACCGGATGGCGCTCTACCGGGACGCGTTGGCGCTACTACTGGAACGCCGCGACGCCGAGCGCGAGGTACCCGCGAGTCGCACCGTGGTGCTGGACACCGGCAGCAAGCTCGCGGTGCTGCAACACGTGGCATGGCGGCTGAGCCTGGCCGGCCGCGCGGAGCTGCCTCGCGACGAGGTGCTGGCGCTGGTGCGGCGCGCCGTGGAGCGGATGCCCAACGTCGAGTATTCCGCCGAGGACGTGCTGCAACACCTGCTGGACCGCAGCGGTGTGCTGCGCGAGCCGGTGCTCGGCCGGGTCGACTTCGTGCACCGCACGTTCCAGGAGCACTGGACGCCACCGGACAGCCCAAGATCGTCCCCCTGACCTGTTCTTGCTGTTCAGGAGGCCGATCTCGCTGGTGTGGCGGGGTCCAGGATTCGAACCTGGGAAGGCTAAGCCGACGGATTTACAGGACGGTGCTCGCGACGCGCTGACCAGCAACTACGCCCCTCTAGGAGGCTGCTGAAAAACCCCGTTTCCCGGGGCTTGCGACCTGCAAAGACCCAGGTCAGCGGCTTGCGAACTTGCCGCGAACCGACTTATTCAGCGCCCTCCTAGCGCGGACCCGGGACGCGAATAGGGCGAGACACGCTCATTTAGATCCATCACGTCGGCTGATCTTGGTCCACACTGCAGGTCCTCGGCGCAGCGCGGGAGCCGGGCAGGAACGTTGCCGCCAGGGTCACTGCAGATGCTGCCTCATCGTGACCGCAACAGTCAGTGAGAAGGGGGAGGGCCTAGACTCTTTGCCGCCGAGGCTATGCAGGCAAGGGGAGGTACGGGTAAGCGTGGTCACTGTCTGGGACAAGATCGATCCTAGTGTGCTCAGGCCTCCTGAGCCTGACACAGGGACTGGAACGCCGGAGAAGACCTCGCCGAGTGATGAGGTCGCGAAGACTGCGCGAAAAGCCAACAGGCGACGTCGGTGGGGAATTGCGGATGTAATAGGAGCTCTAACGTGGACGTATGTGATCGTAAAGCTGTTTGTGATTGACTTCGACCGACTATTGATCGTCACTTTTGCGCCATCGCTAGAGTTCCTGTTGGACTACAAATTTTTTTTTCATTTTGATTGCATTTACTGCCCTCGTTGCTTGGATGAAGAAGAAGGCGCTCGTCTTAGTACTGTACGTAATGTTTTGGCCCTTCGTCGTTGCGTTCTGCAAGATTCCGCGCCTTGCCTATAAGTTTCGAAGTTGGAATCTCCTCTTGGTCGTAATGAATGTAGGCCATTCATTCGTGCAGAACTTCAGATGGAACCTGGTGGTTCGAACGGGGGAGATCCTTGCGCTCCTAGGAATCTCTGTATCCAGCTCGCGCTGGGTGGTCTATCCATGCCTCGTGGTCGTCAGCCTCGGCCTCCTGCTGCATTATTTTCGGGCGGCTCGAGCTGCAGTACAGCCATCCAGACTCCTGACAATGCAACAGCATTTTGTAGAGAAGTTGTTCAACGATTCGGAAGGACTCCGTAAGGCTACGTGCATTCATGATGAATGGCGTAGCGCGGAGGTCGAGAAGTTGAATAAACAGCAGGTCGAGCAATTCGCCAACAACGTCTCACTCGGAATCACTCTGTGGAAGTATTTGGAATACTACACTGTACTGCTGAACAGGTATCGTAAGAGCGCAGCGCCCATAGTCTTTGGATTCTCTGCCTTCCTGTGGCTCTTTGTACAGTCGACAGTAGCCATCACCTTTTTAAACTTCGGCCTCGGGAAGGCTCACCCTAGCCAGTACGATGGCGCCGCGGAAGCTTCCTTTATCAGATACATCTATTATTCGATAAATTCCCTGTACGGAAACACTATCCCCCAGTTATCTCCAGTAGGTGATGCAGCCACAGGTCTAGGCATAGTGGCGGCAGTTTATGGACCAGTTCTACTGCTGACTTTTGTGGCACAGATGGTATTTGGATTTAGGCAAACCCGCGACGACGTGGCGTTTCAAGACTTTGCCACGAAGATTCGAAAGATTCGCCTGGAGCTCGAGGAGCGACTCGAGGCCGAGTATGAGGTAACCCTTGAAGAGGCCTGGCGTCGGCTGGAGGAGCTTGGTATTGGCACCGTTTCTCAACTCACTGAATTGGCAGCGATGATCCCGATTCCGGATGATCTAGATGATGAGCAGAGAGACAAAGGATCAAGAGGGGGCATGCCGTGAGTGGAGACGCACCGCCAACGGGAGCCTCAGACCTCCGGAAGTTGGGTCAAGATCGCAGTTGAGGTTGGTGATGACGCTCGCCGAAATTCCGCAGTGTTTTGCTCAGCGAAATTCCCTGCCTCGGGGTCGAGGGGGATGGCATATCGTTGACATTGGTTGTGTCATCTGTATCGAGCTTTTCGGCGTGTCGCGCGGCGGCGGTCTGAGCGTTGTCGGCGACGTGACGTGCCTGGTCGGCGTGGGCGGGGTCGGTGAAGGTGTGCTGGTCGGCGATGCGGGCGAATAGCTCGGCCTTGCGGGCCAGGAACGCGGCGAGATCCCCGCCGTGGGGTGTCGAGTGGGTGCGGGCGAGGCGGATGAACTCCGTGATTTCCCGGGTGGTGACGTGGTCATCGGGGGTTGGGGCCTTTTGTCACCGCTCGCCCGGATTCGCCATCGCCTGTGGCTGAAGCTGTGGAATACGACCACCGTGGGCACAGCGGGTTCTCTCGTCAAGATCCGGCGGCTCTGAGGCAACTCGACACGTCCTAAGCCCCGAACGCCCGACAACGGACGTCACCGACAGTCCGACATGGACCGAGCTCGGTCCATGTCGGTTGTGGATGACACGGCTGTACTGAAACACTCCGGGGTGGGATGGCCACGACGGTGCCGGCGAGCGAGTACTGCGCGAACCTATGCCGATGGCACGAGCGGGTTCGTCAGGGCGAAGGACATCGTGGTCACCGACAACGGCGAGCCGATGGTGCAGGTGATCTCGGCCGAGGCGGAGGGGCTGCTGGTTCGGCTCGAGCGCGAGGGTTTGCTTCGACGCGCACGCGGGCGCCGACCTTCCGCCGAGATCGTGTCGGTCCCCGCGGCCGGTGACTCCGCACCACGGTATCGGCCGATCGCGACCGGTGATCGTTGTCCTGGATGCGAGCGCAGCAGTCAAGCTCGTCCTCGATGAGAGCGGCAGTGACCAGATGCGCCGGCTCTGGGATGAGCGGATGACGGTCGTCGCTCCGAGCATCGTTGCTCCCGAGGTCACGGCAGCGATCCAGGCAGCCCGCCGAGGCGGGCGCATCGCCGACGCGGGCGCGCAGCTCGCCCAACAGTCCTGGATCTCGCTCGTCGGGGATATCGATGTGCTCGCTGTCGACTTGGCGCTCGCCGACTGTGCCCGCGACCTCGCGGCGACCCGCATGGTGCGGGGGATGGCGGCCGTATATCTGGCCGTCGCCCTGGCGCTCGGGGCCGCGGGCTCTGTCGGGCTACTGTCCTTCGATGTGCGGCAACGCTCCGCGCTCATCCCCGAGGATGGGATCCACCTGCTGCCCGCCGACGTGGGCTGACCACCGATTCGGAATCACCAGCACGAACCGGGACGTTCTTCGAGAATGCCCCTGAGGTCGACGGCGAGCCGACCGGCGGGTCCCCCGGCCGATGCCGAACGGGTGCGAACCGCCGGGCACCGCGGGGAGCTCACTGCGGGTGCGCTGCTGGGGGTCGGCCGCCGACGCCTACAGGCGTTACACGGACGGCTGAGCGTCAACCTCGCAAGAGCAACCGCCCTCCCGGCGCACCGGGGGAGGGGCGTTCCCTGTGGGGCCACCGACCCGCCGGGGGTTCGCCGGGGGTAGTGACCGACGTCACGTGGAAAGCGCTACGCTACTCGCACGCTGGCCCGATGGTAGTGGTTGTGACGGGAGGTATCGGAGCGTCATGGAACTGGATCCGGAATGGTGGGACCTGCCGGAGCTGCGTCACGCGATCGCGCGGCACGACTTCAAAGCGCTGTTCGAGTACCTGATGCGCCCGCCCGGTGGGATGTCGCAGCGGCAGTTGGCGGCGCTCCTGTGCCGTTCCCAGTCTGAGATACACGATATCGCCAAGAAAGACCGTAAGGTGCAGATGTACAGTATCCTTGTCGACTTTGCGGAACGGTTGAACATACCACGTGGGCGCATGGGCGTAGCGTATGATGTAGCAGTAGACGTGGACACGGGGGAGGGCCCGCGCGACGAAATGCCGGACGACAGTCCAGGTGAGACGGAGCGTGAAGCGGTGGAACGGCGACGGTTCGTATCGAACGTGGCAGCCCTGATATTCGGAAGTCCCGTCCTCGGAGCTACCGCCGATTTTGTCGTCGCACCCAAGAACACCCCGACCTACGCACGTGCCGGGGCAGCGGATATCGACCGGATCAGGAGCTTGACCGTCATGTGCTGGCGGCTGTACGGCGTTCACGGTGGGGGCGGCTGCGCTGATTTCATCAGCAGGGAGCTTCCGGCGGCCTACCGACTGTTGAGTGCTCCCGGCATGCGCGACAAGATTAGACTCCCGCTATTCATGGCGGTGGCGGAAGCGTACATGATCACCGGATTGGCGCAAGCGGATACCGGAGATTTCGAGACCGCACGAGCGATGTTCGC
>JALYQB010000390.1 GCA_030856045.1 Actinomycetota bacterium | reverse complement strand
GTGCTGGTCGGCGCCGAGGGGCCCGGATTGACCGACGCCGCGCTGGCCGCCGCGGACGTCGCGGTGCGGATCCCGATGGCCGCGGGCGTCGACTCGCTCAACGTGGCCACGGCGGCGGCGATCGCGTTCCACGAGGCAGGATCGCGGGGACTACCGTGAGGCGGTGGACCGGGGGGCGGGACTCGAGCTGCGCGTGCGCGGGGGAAGGGCTGTGCTGATCTCCCTCGGGGACGGCGCCGCCGAGCCTGGACTGCCCACCGACCTGCGCGACGCGCTGCACGAGTGGGGGCGGGTGGCCGCGCAGCTGACCCCGGGTTGTGAGGATGCGGTCGTCGCCTCCCGGCGCGGCCGGCAGCTCGCGGTCCGTGTCGCGGCCACAACCGGGTGCTCCGTCGGGTACGTCGACCCGCTCGAGGGCGGCGTCGAGCTCATCGGTCCCGAACCCATCCCGTGGGGCACCGGGCTGACCGTGAGCGCGGCGGCGGTCGCGCTGGTGGTGGCCGCGCTGGTGTCCCTCGCCGAGGGCCTGGCGGAGGTCGCGCCGTGGGTCGCCGTCGTCGCGCTGCTGCTGGCCTCTGCGGGCCTCGCGCCGTCGGTGTGGCTCGGCCGGCACACCCCGGTGTGGCGTTGGGTCGCCTACGGCGTCGCGGCCGGGATGGCGCTGTCCTGGGTGACGTGGCTGGCGTCCCTGCTGCGCTGAGTGGAGGGCAGGCTGCAGCGACCCGTCGGCGGGCTCGGTCGCGAACCCGTGAACGCCGCGGAAACCTGGACCGGCACGGGCGGTGCACCCGTGCGCCGGGGATGGACATAGCAGGAACCGTTGATGACGAATCACGCATCACGGCGCGCCTGTGATGCGTCTTGCGTCATCAGAGCTTCAACCGCACATCCCTTCTGCCGAAATGACGCAGCGTGACAGCCCTCCACGCCTACCGCAGGACCGCGCTGGGAGCGCCGCGCTGACACCCCGCGACGGCGGGTCCGCGTCGGCGGCCCTCGCGGAGGATCGGATGGCAACCTCGGACTGCAGTTTGGTGCGTGGACGCGGCTTGTGCGGGCTGAAGACGGTCGGGCGAGGAAGTCCTGCCATGCGGTGTGCAGCTACGCGAAGGAACCACGCCCGCGATGAGGTCGGACGGAGTCCCGTCCTCGACCACCACGCCGTCGGACAGCACGAGCACCCGGTCGGCGATCGGCACGGTCGAGAGCCGGTGGGCGATGATCAGCACCCGCCCCAGCGCGATGTTGTCCGCCACCGAAGCGGAGAACACGAACGACTCCTGCGTCACCATCACGACGGCGCGCTGCAGGTCGGCGTCGGCCACCGAACGCAGGTCGATCCCGTCGAGCGACACCGTGCCCTGCGCCGAGCCGTAGAACCGCGCGACCAGCTTCGCGACCGTGGACTTGCCCACCCCGGTCGCGCCGACCAGCGCCACGGTCCGCCCGGCCGGCACCACGAGGGCCGAATGCCGGGGCCAGCGCGGCCAGCACGGCGAGCCCCACGACCGATCGTGAGGCAGTTGACCACCCGTCGCGAAGTCGCTGATCGTGCGGGACAGCAGCTGTCCCGACGGCCACCGGTCGTGGAACGTCACCGCAGGCGTTGCAGGTGCGTGTACAGGTCGCCCCGCATCCGCAGCTCGACCTGCGCGAGAACCCCGCCGACCAGTAGCAGGAGCCGGGATCGGTCCCCGGCGTGCACCGGGCCGTCGATGATCCGCTGAATCACCAGCGAGATCGCGAACCCGGCGAGGCTACCGAGCAGCGCCGCGGCCTCCGCGGCCCGCAGCCGATCCCACACCGGGCGGACGTAGGGCCCGAGGCGGCGCAGTACCGCGGCAGACGTTGCGGGGGAGGGAGCGCTCTTAGCATCGCCTAATCCGAAAATGAGTCGGGACGGGCGAACGGAACCACCGGCTGGGCGTTGCGGTGATGCCGAGCCGGGTACGGGCGAAGCTGTGGTCAGGCCGCGGGTTCGAGGGTGACCTTGTAGCCGAGGGCCTCGAGTTGGCGGATGTGGGTGCGTTTCTTGCGTTCCGGTCCGATGCGGGTGTCGTAGAACCCGGGGCCGAGGTCGTGGAAGCGCGCCTCGGGGTCAGACAGCAGGTGCCAGACGATGACCAGGATGGAGCGTCCGACGGTGACGATGGCTTTCTTCTTGCCGCGGCGTCGGGCGATACGTCGGTAGCGTTCGCCGAGGAAGGTGTCGGTCCGCCCGGCGGCGACGGCGGCTTCGCCGAGCACCCGGGCCAGGTAGGGATTGCCGTGCCCGGTGGACCCTCGGCCCTTGGTGCGCCCCGCCGACTCCTTCACGCCGGGGGCGAAGCGCGCCCAGGAGCACAGATGGGCTGCGGTGGCGAACCGGGTCATATCGATCCCGATCTCGGCGACCATCACGTGCGCCGCGATGGCTCCGACGCCGGTGATCTCATCGAGTTGCCGACCGCCCGGGCGAAAGGGGCGATCAGCTCCTCGATCTTGGTCTCGACAGCGGCGATGTCGACGCTGGTCTCATCGATGCGGGCCAGCATCGTGGCCAGCAGGAACCGGTGGTGGTCGGTGAAGTGCCCGACGAAGGCCTCCTCCAACAGCCCGATCTTGGCGCGCATCCGGCTCCGGGCCAGCTGCGCCAGCACCTTGGGGTCGTGTTCCCCGGCCAGCAACGCGGCCATCATCTCCCGGCCCGACACCCCGAAGATGTCGCTGGCGACCACCGACAGCTTGATCTGGGCGTCTTCGAGCAGCTTCTCCACCCGGTTCTTCTCCGCCGTGCACACATTCACCAGGTCGGCCCGGTAACGGGTCAGATCCCGCAGCCGACGGATCTGCACCGGCGGGACGAAGCTGGGGCGGATCATCTGCCGTTCGGCGACCTTGCACAGCCACACCGCGTCCAGCTTGTCAGTCTTGGGCCGGCCTGGCAGGTGCTTGACATCGCGGGCGTTCACCAGCCAGGGGTCCAGCCCCTGGGCCTCGAGCAGGTAGAACACCGGCTTCCAATAATCCGAGGTCGCCTCCATCACCACCCGGGTTACGCCCAGCTCACGCAGCCGATCCGACAGGACCAACAACGACCGGGTCATCGTCGAATACGTAACGATCTCCTGCGTCCGGCGGCCCGGCATGTCCGGGCTGGGCACCCGCACACAACAGACCACCTCCGCCTTGCCGATATCCAGCGCCGCGACACGCTCGATGATCTCCGCGTGGTCCTCGGTCTCCTCCAGCATCCGATCCTCCAGCTCACTGATACGGGCGAACAGCGGCCGCCCGCAGGAGCTGCAAGGGATCAGGCGAAGCTAATCCACGTGCTCGAAGCAACGCTGAAGGGCCCACAGGGCAGCTCCCAGCGCCCGACTAGCCCACGACCTCACACGGACCAAGGAGCAACGGCGTCAGCGGGCGACCAACCCCCATTTTCAGCCCGGAACGGGCCGCCCGCAGGGGGAACGGAGACTAGTCCGAAAATAGGTGCTGGTGGGGCTGGTGGGGCTGCTGATTCATTTTCAGCCCGGAACGGGCCGCCCGCAGGGGGAACGGAGACTAACTAACCGGGAACACCGGCAGCGGGGTGTCCCCAGCGGTATCAGGGATCGTCGTGCGGCGCTCCTGTAAGGGGGAGCGCAGGGCGCGGCCCAGCACTCATCCAACTGAAGGCCCATCCAACTGTTGCCGACCCGTGGAGGACACGTGACACAGGCCGTCGCACGAACCGATCAGATGGCCGATACCCTCGCCCGGATACTGACCGCGCGGGAGCCGTTCGGCCCGCGGGACGCGGAGAGCCTGATCGACGCCGGGTTGGCGGGCAGCGACCAGCTCTTCGACCGCAGCAACCTGATCTACGCCCAGACCTGCGCCGCGTCACGACCGACGTACATCATCGGGCGCAAGGGCGCGGGGAAGACAGCCTTTCTGCGCGGCTCGCCGGTCCAGGGTGAACCCGCGCAGGAAGTCCTGCGCACCGCGACCGTCTACGCCGAGATGGTGGCGGTCCTGCACCACTACCGGGCCACCCGCAGCCCGCTGTTCGTCCCGCAGGTCGCCGACATCTGGCTGGCGATGTTCGAGCACGTCGCGCTGTATCACGCGTGCGACACGGCGACCTCGGACGATCCGCCGAACGAGTTGCAGGTGCTGTGGGATTACCTGGCCGCAGTGCCGGACTGTCCCTCCGACGCGACCGCGATGGCCGAGCGCTTCCTGGCCGAACTGCAGGGCCGGATCGACGATCCCACCGTGCACGGGCTACGCGAGCTCATCGAGGGGCTGACGCGAGGCGGCATCAGCTTCGCTCGCGTCCGACCGGCGCTGCGCACCGTGCTGGCCCGCAGGCCGCGACCGGTGATGATCGTGATGGACAACCTGGAAGACCTCCACGCCCGGGTCTTCGAGCTCGAGCAGGTGCTGGCCGGTTTGTTCCACTCCGTCGGTTTAGTGATCAACAAGAATCCCGGCAACCGGCCGTTCGGGTTGCAGCTCTGCCTGCCGTCGGAACTCTGGGACCAGGTCCACCGGATCTCGGCCAACCCGGAGAAGGACTTCGGCGGTAACTATCTGACGATCTACTGGACAGCCAGGGAGCTGCTGCACCTGGCCGGGACCCGCTACCGGCTGTTCATGCAGACGCACCACCCCCATCAACTGGAGGCATTGCGGTGCCGGATCTCCGGCACCGGCGAGCCCGACGTCGCGCTGCTGCGTGCGGCGTTGCCACCGCTGATCCGCAACGGGCTGGGCATCGACGAGGATCCCGTGGCGTACCTCCTGCGGCACACCCAGCTCCTGCCCCGGCACCTGATCGAGATCCTGAACAGCGTGTTCACTGCGCCGATGCCGGACTCGGTGCCCTGGGCGGTGACCGAGGACGCCGTCCGGGTCGGCACCCGGACGGGCGAGAAGATGATCGTCGAGGGGGTCTTCGCCGCGCACCGCGCATCGTTTCCGTTCGCTCCTGAGGCGTTGAAGCGCCTCGCCAACCGGCTGCGTGTCTGCTTCGCCGCCAGGGAGCTGCGCACGGTGTTCAACCGGGAAGGCGTCACCAAGGTGACCGGCGGCGACTTCGACGACTTCGTCGGCATGTTGCTCACCCTCGGTGTGCTGGGGGTCAAGGTCGACGAGACGGCGCGGTACAACAAGGTGCACTTCCAGTACACTTTCGACTCCACGCTCAACGTGCAGGAAGACGTGGACGACCTCTGCTTCCACCCGTTGTTCACCCGCTACCTGTTCGAGCGCTCCTTCGATCGGCTCCGCCAGGAGGGCGAACGGCCCACCTACCCGTACGGCTGCGATCCCGCCGACGACGACTACCGGGTTCGGCTGGGCTACGCGGACCGACGGAGGCGAGGTTGACATGCCACTCGGTTCTCGCACCACCAAGCCGGCACCGAGCGACCAGGTGGAGTACTGCGAGACGCCGTCGACCGGACGCCGCATCGGCATCGCGCTGTCCGGCGGCGGAATCAGGTCTGCGGCGTTCAACCTGGGTGCGTTGCAGGCCTTGCAGGAACGAAAGGTGCTCGCCAGCGCTGACTACCTCGCCGCGGTGTCTGGCGGTAACTACGTCGCGAGCGCGCTGACGATCTCCCAGGCGTACTCCGACCCCGGCTGCGAGAACGGCAAGCCACTCTGGGCGCACGGCTCACCCGAGGAGCGGTACCTGCGGCGATCCACCAATTACCTGGCGCCGGGCTACACCGGTCGCATCTGGCTCGCGTTGAGCGTGCTCTACGGCTTCGCCCTGAACTACCTCCCGTTTCTGCTGTGCGCGTTCATCGTCGGCCGGCTCGTCGGCTGGCTGGTGTCCTGGCACGGGTTGCAGCTGGCGGACCTCCGGCTGAACGGGCTGGCGATGCCGTCGTCCTGGATCATCCGCACACTGTTGCTCATCATCGCGGTGTGCCTGCTGATCGCGGTGGTGCTGGTGGCGTTCCGGCGCTTCCGCGACGGGCACCGGGGGGTGAGCGACTACGGCGAGAGCCAGTCGGAGCCCCTCGCCGCCTGCCTCGTGACGGTCGCCGGCCTCGTCGTCGTCGTCCTGCTGCTCCCGGCGCTGGCGGAGCTGTACGGAACGCTGTCCCGCCTCGTGCTCACCCGGATCTTCGGGGAACCGACCGGCACGTTCGACACCCCACAAGGCCGGATCATGATCGCGGTCGGCTGGCTGCTGTTCATGTTCGTGCTGGCGGCCGCTGCCCTCCTGCTTAGCCGCCTGCTGCGCGCCCGCCGGCTGATGCTGGTGCTGTCCGCACTCGCCGGCGGAGGCCTGCTGCTGGTACCGCTGCTGTCCTCGCTCGAGTACTCCGCGCGCCAGGGCGTGCGGTCCGCAGCCGACGTGATCGGGCTCGCAGTGGCGCTGACCGTCGCGCTGTTGATCGCGCTGACGGTGCACAACCGTGACTACTCGATGCACCTGTTCTATCGCGAGCGGCTGAACAGTGCATTCGCGCTCAGGCGCTTCCGGAATGACGACCGTAAGATCGTCGCTGAGCCGCTGAACTACGCTCAGCGACTGACCTTCTCGGGCATCGGCGAGAAGCTCGCGGGCCAGGAGGGCGTACGACTCCCCAAGCTGATCGTCTGCTGCGCGGTGAACATGACCACCGGCGATGTACCGGTCGGACGCTTCGCGGAGTCGTTCACGTTCGAGCACGACCGCAGCGGTGGCCCCCGGTTCGGCTACCGCGAGACCA
Organism: Actinomycetota bacterium; assembly: GCA_030856045.1. Taxonomy (GTDB): domain Bacteria; phylum Actinomycetota; class Actinomycetes; order Mycobacteriales; family Pseudonocardiaceae; genus JALYQB01. The sequence goes on along the minus strand of JALYQB010000390.1, from coordinate 7,663 downwards.
CGCACTTCGAGGCGTCGCACGGCCCGAAGCGCACGGAGCTCACCCTGCCCTCGATCATGGCCATGTCCGGTGCGGCGCTGTCTCCGCTGATGGGGCGGTTCACCTATCCGCCGCTGCGGTTCCTCATGGCGCTCACCAACGTCCGGCTCGGCGTGTGGATCCGGAATCCGAAGCACGAGTGCTGGGCCGCCGAGCCGGAACAGCCGAAGGGCTGGATCGCGAGGATCGCGGCGGCGATCCGGGACGGGTGGTACGAGCCGGGCGCGCTCTACGTCCTGCGGGAGGCATTGGGCGGACTCAACCTCAAGCACCGCTTCATCTACCTGACCGACGGCGGCCATTGGGAGAATCTTGGGTTGGTCGAACTGCTGCGGAGACGCTGCACGGACGTGCTGTGCTTCGACGCCAGCTCCGACCAGGTCGGCGCCGGGCAGGATCTCGGCCGCGCCATCGCGCTCGCGCGCAGTGAGCTCGGCGCCGACATCGAGCTGGACCCACGCCCGACGCTGCGGCCGGCCGGCGGGTCGAGCGAGGACTTCGCCGTGCGCGGGGTGATCCGGTATCCGGACCAGCAGGAGGCCAGATTGATCTACGCCAAGGCCACCCTGGCGGCCGGAGCGAGCTGGGACCTGCTGGCGTTCAAGGCCCGGGACGGGCGGTTCCCCAACCACGCCACCAGCCAGCAGATCTTCACCGACGAGCAGTTCGAGGCGTACCGCAGTCTCGGGCATGCGGCCGGCCGACGAGCGGTGGAGCTGCTGAACATCCCGCCGGCGCAGCTTCGCTCACCCGGGAAGCTCGGAGTTGACGCAACCGGCAACGGCCGGCTCAGCGCGACGGCAGATCTGGTCTGACCGGAGCCCGTCAGGTGCGGGGCGAGCGCACCCCGAGCAGCACGTCCTCCCAGGACGGGACGATCGGGTGGTTCTTGCGGCCCCGCTTCGACTTGTCGCCCTGGCTGTTCTCGGGCTCCGCAGGGCGATCCGAACGGTGGGGGCCGCGGTACCCCATCCCGTCGTCCGGAACCGCGAGCGGGCGCTCCTCCTCGACGGACTCGGCGTGCTCCGTGAGGCTGCCCTCGGTGTTCGGCGGCGCGGTGGGGTCGACCGGCGCCGGGGCGGGCGGCTCCTCGGCGACCGTCGCAGGCACCGTGCGCAGCGGCTTGCCCGAGTCCGGGTCGATGAGGTCGACGGCGTGGTCGTCGAGCGCGGTGACGGTGCCGCCGTGCGCGCCGGGGTGGAACGTCCAGTGCGCGCGGTTGTCCGAGCGGCCGGCGCGCCAGCGTGTCTGCACCACCCACTTGCCGCTCTCGCCGCGCCATGAGTCCCAGGTCACGGTGGCGTAGTCATGCCCGCGGCGGGTGAAGGTCTCGGCGACGACGTCCTCGAGGGTGCGCACGTCCGGCCCGTCGGAGCGGACGGGGTGCGCCTGCTGGGCCAGCCCCGCCGTCCGGGAGCGTTCCAGCAGCACGGGGTAGGCGAACCGCTCGATCCGCGCTGCGGGCACACCGGCCGTGGTGGCCACCTGGTCGACGGACGCTCCGGCCCGGATGCGGGCCTGGATCTCACGGGGTCGCATCTGGCTCTCCAGCTCGATCTCGATCTGGCCGAGGCGTGGCAGATCACCCCGTACCGCGGCGTGCAAGGCTTCGTCGGCGGGGACGCTGAAGCGCTCGCGCTGCTCGCCGGAGCGGCTCGGCACCGTCTCCAGGATCACGCTGCGACCGTCGGTCCCGAGGCCGACCACCCGTAGCTCGCGCATCGGCTGCCTCCTCACGGACCGCTGGCGAACGCGGCCCATCGCCGTACCGCCTCACCGTAGGTGTCCCCGGTGTCCGCACCGGGGAGGCGCGCCGCCGGGGGTCAGGACAGCCGCTCGACCACCCAGTCGATGCAGCGGGTGAGCGCGCCGACGTCCTCGGGGTCGACCGCGGGGAACATGCCGACCCGCAGCTGGTTGCGGCCGAGCTTGCGGTACGGCTCGGTGTCGACGATGCCGTTGCACCGCAGCGTCGTCGCCACGGCCGCAGCGTCGACCGAGGCAGCGAGATCGACGGTACCGACGACCAGGGACCGCTTCGCCGGGTCCGTGACGAACGGCGCGGCGTACGTCGAGGCCTCGGCCCACTCGTAGAGCCGTGCGGAGGAGTCCCGGGTGCGGCCGGTGCACCAGGCCAGCCCGCCGCTGGTGTTCATCCACTCGATCTGGTCGGCGAGCATGATCAGCGTCGCGACGGCGGGGGTGTTGTAGGTCTGGTCCTTGGCGCTGTTGTCGAGCGCGGTCGACAGCGAGAGGAACTCGGGGATCCACCGGTCCCTCCGGGCGCCGACCTCGGCGACGCGCTCGATCGCGGCCGGGCTCAGCAGCGCGAGCCACAGGCCGCCGTCGGAGGCGAAGCACTTCTGCGGTGCGAAGTAGTAGACGTCGGCGTCACGGGCGTCGACGGGCAGGCCGCCCGCACCACTCGTCGCGTCGATCGCCACGAGCGCACCCTCGGAGCCCGCGGGCCTCGTGACGGGCACCATCACGCCGGTGGACGTCTCGTTGTGCGCCCACCCGATGACGTCACAGCCCGGCTCCGCGACCGGCTCCGGGGCCTCACCTGGGTCCGCGGAGACCACGACCGGATCGGCGAGGAACGGTGCCCGCTTCGTCACCGCCGCGAACTTCGAGGAGAACTCGCCGAAGGCCAGATGCAGTGAGCGCTCCCGCACGAGCCCGCACGCGGCGGCGTCCCAGAACGCCGTGGTGCCACCGTTGCCGAGCACGACCTCGTAGCCGTCAGGCAGGGCGAACAGCTCACGCAGCCCGGCTCGCACCCGCCCGACCAGGGACTTCACCGGGCGCTGGCGGTGCGACGTGCCCATCACGTCGGCGGCGTCGGCCACCGCGGCAAGCTGCGCGGGGCGCACCTTCGACGGACCGCAGCCGAAGCGCCCGTCGGCGGGTAGCAGCTCGGCGGGAATGGCGAGAGTATCGGTCGCAGTCACGTACCGCAGTTTCCCTCACCGCGCCCGCCAGCGCAGCGAGGGGCGCCGTTAGGTTGAACGCCGTGACGACGACGTTCGACGAGCTCGTCGGGCAGCTCGACTACTCGATGTTCATCGTCACCGCGACGGCGGACGGCGAGCGCTCGGGCTGCCTCGTCGGGTTCGCAAGCCAGACCAGCATCGCCCCGCCGCGGTTCCTGGTCTGCCTGTCCCGCAACAACCGCACCTACCGGGTCGCCCGTGGGTCCGACGCGCTGGCCGTGCACTTCGTGTCCGCTGATGCGTCCGCGCTCGCAGAGCTGTTCGGCGGACAGACCGGCGACGAGACCGACAAGTTCGCGCGCTGCGCGTGGCACGAGGGGCCCGAGGGGCTGCCGGTGCTCGACGACTGCGGCAACTGGTTCGCCGGGTGCGTGCTGGCGGAGCTCGACCTCGGCGACCACGTCGGCTTCCTCCTCGACCCCATCGAGGCGCACGCGCAGCCCGGCCCGCAGTTTCCGTTCCACCGCGCTAAGCGCATCGACCCTGGTCACCCGGCATGACGCCGGTGCGGCTGCGGCGCCTGCTGCCTGAGCCCGCGGTCCTCACGCCCGCCGAAGCCCTCGACGGCGTCGCGCTCGGCGACCTCGCCCCCGACGGGCGGCCGTACGTGGTGCTCAACATGGTCGCCACCGTCGACGGCGCGGCGACCGTGGCCGGGCGCACCGCGCCGATGAGCGACGAGGCCGACCGCCAGCTGTTCCACCAGCTCCGCACCCGGGTCGACGCGGTGATGGTCGGTGCGGGGACGGTGCGGACGGAGCGTTACGGCAGGCTCGTGCGGAGTGCGGAACGCCGGGAGCAGCGTGCCGCGCTCGGCCTCGAGCGGGATCCGCTGGCCGTCGTCGTCAGCCGCAGCCTCGCGCTGACCCCTGACCTGCCGCTGCTCGCCGACCCCCACTCCCGAGTCGTCGTGGTGACCACCGCCGACGGCGAGGTCGACGGCTGCGCGGCCGCGGTCAGCTACCTGCGGACCGGCGACCTCGGCGTCGCGCTCGCCCGGCTTCGCAGCGAGTACGGCGTGCGCTCGGTGCTGTGCGAGGGCGGTCCGGCGCTCAACGCGTCGCTGCTCCCCGCCGGCCTGGTCGACGAGCTGTTCCTCTGCATCAGCCCCCAGCTGGCGGGCACCGCGGGCACGCTGACGATCGTCGACGGCGCGCCGCTCGCCGCGCCGGCCCCACTCGATCTGGTGTGGCTGCTGGAGTGCAACGGAACACTCTTCGCCCGCTACGCCCTCAGGTGAGCGGGTCAGCGGTGGACGATGTCCGCCCAGCCGTCGACCTCTTCGGGGCGGCGCGGTTCGGGGCCTACGTACTGCGCGGAGGGCCGGACCAGGCGGCCGGTCTTCTTCTGCTCCATGATGTGCGCGGACCAGCCCGCGGTCCGGCCGCAGGTGAACATCGCGGGCATCATGTGCGGCGGCACCTGCGCGAAGTCGAGGATCACCGCGGCCCAGAACTCCACGTTGGTCTCGATCTCGCGGTCCGGCCTGCGGTCCCGCAGCTCCGCGAGCGCTTCCCGCTCCAGCGCGGCGGCCACCTCGAAGCGCGGGGCGCCCAGCTCCTTGCAGAGCCGCCGCAGCGCGCGGGCGCGGGGGTCCTGGGCACGGTAGACGCGGTGACCGAAGCCCATCAGCCGCTCACCACGGTCGAGCACGGCCCGCACGACGGCGGAGGCGTCACCCGTCCGCTCGACCTCGTCGATCATCGGCAGTACCCGCGCGGGGGCGCCGCCGTGCAGTGGGCCCGACATCGCACCGACCGCCCCGGAGATGCATGCCGCGACGTCGGCGCCGGTGGAGGCGATCACCCGCGCGGTGAACGTCGAGGCGTTGAGGCCGTGCTCGGCAGCTGAGACCCAGTACGCGTCGACGGCTTCCACGTGCGCCGGGTCGGGGTCCCCGCGCCAGCGGGTCATGAAGCGCTCGGTGATCGTGGTGCACTCGTCGATCCGGGCCTGCGACACCGCGGGCTGGTGGATCCCGCGGGCCGACTGCGCGACGTAGGATAGCGCCATCACCGAGGCCCGCGCGAGCTGGTCGCGCGCCGTCTGGTCATCGGTGTCCAGCAACGCGCCGTAGCCCCAGATCGGGGCGAGCATGGCGAGCGCGGCCTGGACGTCCACCCGCACGTCGCCGGTGTGCACCGGCAGCGGGAACGGCTCCGCGGGGGGCAGGCCCTGGCCGAACCGGCCGTCGACGAGCAGCGCCCACACGTTGCCGAACGTCACGTGCCCGGCGAGGTGCTCGATGTCGACACCGCGGTAGCGCAGCGCACCGCCTGCGCGATCGGGTTCCGCGATCTCGGTGCGGAAGGCGATGACACCCTCGAGTCCCGGCTTGAAGTCGTCCTGCACCGCGGTCACACCAGTCCTCCTCGAACCCCGACACCCCGACCGCACACGTGGACCCCACACGCCAGGCGTGCAGGCGCCACGCGGCTGGGTGAACAGTGCACCCCCCGGCGGGCATCCGGCAATCCGGCGTGGCGGTGGAATCGGTCACTGATCACCCTCGTGGGGGTGTGGCGAGGTGGGTTCCCGACGTAGGTTGGAGGATCAACCCGTCGAGGGAGGGCGCTTGGCGCAGCGGGAGCTGTCCGTGATGCGAGTGGCGTACACGGCGGGGGAGTTCGACAAGTCCGCGTTGGCGGCCAGCTGGCACGAGCAGCTGGCGCAGTGGCTCTCCGACGCGGTGGCCGCGGACCTGCCCGAACCCAACGCGATGGTGCTGGCCACCGCGGATGCCGACGGCCTGCCCAGCTCGCGAACGGTGCTCGCGAAACACCTCGACGAGCGCGGCGTCGTCTTCTTCACGAACTTCACGTCGCGCAAGATGCACGAGCTGCAGGACACGCAGTTCGCGTCGGCGACGTTTCCGTGGATCGCCCTGCAGCGCCAGGTTCACGTGCGCGGGCCGATCGAGGTCATCGCAGCCGAGGAGACCGCGGCGTACTGGGCCACCCGCCCGCGTGGTTCGCAGCTCGGCGCGTGGGCGTCGCCGCAGTCCAGCGTGGTGCGGAGCCGGCGGGCACTCGACCGCGCGCTCGAGCAGGCCGCGCGGCGCTTCCCAGGCACCGACCCGGTCCCGGTGCCGCCTCATTGGGGCGGCGTCCGGATCTGCCCAGAGTCGGTCGAGTTCTGGTCCGGACGGCCGAACCGGATGCACGACCGGCTGCGCTACGCCCTGGGCGACGGCGGTGAGTGGACGGTGCAGCGGCTCGCGCCCTGATCCGTGGTGCAGACTGCGCGGGTGAGCGAGACGACGGAACCGGATGCGCAGGCCGGTGAGCAGCAGACCGAGCTGAAGCGGGCGATCGGCCCGAAGCTGCTGTTGTTCTTCGTGATCGGGGACATCCTCGGTACCGGGATCTACGCGCTCACCGGCAACGTGGCCGGGGTGATCGGCGGGGCGCTGTGGGTGCCGTTCCTCGGGGCGTTCGTCGTCGCGTTCCTCACCGCGTTCAGCTACCTGGAGCTGGTCGGCAAGTACCCGCGGGCGGCGGGTGCGGCGCTGTACACCCACCGCGCGTTCGGCATCCCCTTCCTCACGTTCATCGTCGCCTTCGCGGTGATGAGCTCCGGCATCACCTCGGCATCCTCGGCGGCGGTCGCGTTCGGCGACACCTACCTGCGGGAGTTCGTGGCCCTGCCGACGTGGGCAGTGGGCATCACGTTCATCGCGCTGCTCGGGCTGATCAACTTCCGTGGCGTCGGCGAGTCGCTCAAGGCCAACCTCGTGCTGACGCTCATCGAGCTGTCCGGGCTCGTGATCATCATCGTGATCGGGGTATACGCCGTCGCGACCGGCGCGGGCGAGCCGTCCCGCCTCACCGAGATCAACACGTCCGAGTCGGGGGTCCTGCTCGCGATCACGTCGGCGACGGCGCTCGCGTTCTTCGCGATGGTCGGCTTCGAGGACTCGGTGAACATGGCCGAGGAGGTGAAGCGACCCGCGAAGACCTTCCCGCGCGCGATGCTGCTGGGGATGGGGTTCGCCGGCCTGATCTACGTGCTGGTCGCGATCACCTCGTCGCTGTTGGTGCCCGCGGACCGGCTGGCGGAGCTGGAGAGCGGTGCTCTGCTGGAGGTGGTCCGGATCGGGGCGCCCGCGTTCCCGATCGGGCTGTTCGCGGTGATCGGGCTCTTCGCCGTGATCAACTCGGCGCTGATCAACATGCTGATGGCGAGCCGGCTCGTCTACGGGATGTCGAACGAGCGGATCATCCCGATCGGGCTCGGTACGGTGCACCCGAGCCGCCGCACCCCGTGGGTGTCGATCCTGTTCACCAGCGCGATCGCCGTCGTGCTCGTCAGCTTCGTCCCGCTCGACGACCTCGCCGGCACGACGTCGCTGCTGCTGCTCGCCGTCTTCACACTGGTGAACGCCGCGTGCCTCGTGCTGCGCCGGGAGACCGTCGGGCACGAGCACTTCCGCGCGCCCCGCTGGACGCCGTGGGTCGGCGCGCTGCTGTGTGGCTACCTCGTGACGCCGCTGTCCGGACGCGACGCGAAGGAGTACGTCATCGCCGGGGTCCTGCTGGTGGGGGGCGTGGCGCTGTACCTCGTGAACCGGCTGGCCGTCGGGCCCGTCGAGTTCGACCCGGCGAAGATCTCCAAGGAGTGAGCGGCGGAGC
>JALYQB010000384.1 GCA_030856045.1 Actinomycetota bacterium | reverse complement strand
GAGGTGCAGGCTAACGGCCTGGTCCTTGTACTCCTGGGTGAAGCGTCGGCGTGTCGCCACGAAATTTCCTCCGCTGGCAATCAGCGGCAGTCACGACCGAGTGTCTACAAGATCGGGTACGGTCCACCCATGCAGACGCATTGTTTGACTCGTCGTCGACTTTGAGCAGGTCGATCAGATGCGGGTGCTCGACGTGGTCGCCGGCAGCGCGCGCGACGAAGGCCCCGTAGGCGGCCGGGGCTTCCCTCCACGCAAGTCGGAGCAGCCGCTGCGCCGAGTGCCTGTCGACGTCGGCGCCGGCCAGGCGGTCGAGCACGAGTAGTTCCCCAAGGATGTCGGGCCGCAGATCGTCCAGCAGTTCGCCGAGCGGCACCACAGGAAGGTCCTCGTACACGCCGGGAAGAAGACCGGACGGAAGCGCTGCGGACTCCACGATCGTGGCGTAGGCGTCGACATCGAGGCCACCGAGAGCCGTCGCGAAGGTCCGGACGTTGCGTGCCCGAGACATACTCGACGGGCTGAGGAGGCGACTAGTCATCTGTTCGTCCGCCCGAACGACTAGCCTGCGGAGGGCCTCGTCGCGGCCCGCGCTGACGCCGTTGGCGTCGAGCCAGTCAAGCGTCGCAACGTAGGCGAGCCGCGGCCCGCGCTGAGGATCGATGTCTTCGGCGTGGTCGGCGATGTCCTCGACGTTCGTCGCGGTGAGCTCTGCGCCCAGTCCAGCAGCAACGGCGCCGATCAGTGCCCGAAGCTCGTCGCGACTGAGCCCACCACGACTCGCGCGCTACTGGCTCGGCTCTAGCCGTTCGATGGCCGCGCGCAGCGTGTCAGCCAGCTCGCCGGCCTCGCCGTGGTCGAGTGCGGCGGCCGTGTCGGTGGCCGCGTGGTGCAACAGCAGGACCCGGCGGTGGCTGGTGCCGAGTACGAGCAGCGTGCAGGTGCCCCCGCCGAACGCGCGGCGCGCCTGGAGCGCATGGCGGTAGATCTCCCGCTCCCCGGTGTGTAGCGGATCGCTCATCGGGTGTCCCATCGTCGGTACGCTGACTGAGCAACACCACCTATCATGTCCCACCAATGGGACATGAGCAAGGGAGGGTCGGAGCCGTGACCGTCGCCGAGGCACTCGATGCGCTGCTCGGGTCGGACCGGACCGGAGACATGCGCGCTGACCTGATCGCCGGGGCCAGGGAGGCGATGGATCGCCGCGAGCGCAACTCCGAGCACGGTGGTGCCGTCATCGCCGCACTGCGCGCGACGGGCATGTCGTGGCGGGACGTCGAGGTGACCACCGGGATACCGCGCACCACAGCGCAGCGGTGGGCCGAGCCGCCGGATCGGGTGGCGCCCGAGGAGTAGCCTCGCGTTAGATCGCGCCCTGCTACAGCCCTCCTTGCGCTCCTTGCGCCGCGTGATCGGTTCTTCGCCATCGGCCCGCCGGCTCCTGCGCTTCCTCGGCTCGGTCATCACGCCGCCTCCCGGTCGCGCAGCCGGTCGACGAGCTCGCGCAGCGCCGACGCCGGCACTCGGCGGGCTCGGCCATTGCGCCATATTTTGGCCGCTGGAACTCCTGGGCCACCCCGGTCGCGGCCACCCCGCTGCGCCCTGACGTTGCCGCCGGTCCAGGTACGGACCCATCACCTCGAGCTTGCGGTCACAGGACCGAGCCCGGGCCGTCCTCGACGTGAACGGCCTCCCAGCGCTCGCGTATGAAGCGTCGGAGATGTTGGGGCTGAACGGCCGGCCGCACGACCTGGACACCGCCGAGCGGGCCTTGTCCGCGACGTGACCCGTCACCTGAGGTTCTGCGCTCGCTAGGGACGGTGGATTCGGACGGCGAGAACGCCTGTTGCCACTCCGACGAACAGCGAGCCGGCGCCGAACTGCGCCACGGCGAGCGCCGGGGCGGGTGTCGGGATTAGGGTGATGTGCTGTGCCATAGTCATGCCCGGGTCCCAGATCCGCACCGTGTGGTCGGCGGAGGAGGAGGCGAGCAGGTCCCGGCCGTCGACCCGCACCGCGCACACCGCGTTCACCCCGCCGGTGTGGCCCTCCAGGACCCGCTCGACCGCGCCGCTGCCCGGGTCCCAGATCCGCACCGTGTGGTCGGTGGCGGCGGAGGCGAGCAGGTCCCGGCCGTCGACCCGCACCGCGCACACCGCGTTCACCCAGTCGGTGTGGCCCTCCAGGACCCGCTCGACCGCGCCGCTGCCCGGGTCCCAGATCCGCACCGTGTGGTCGGCGGAGGAGGAGGCGAGCAGGTCCCGGCCGTCGACCCGCACCGCGCACACCGCGTTCACCCAGTGCGCGCCCACGACGCCGCACGGGCCGCTGCTCTTGGCGACCGCTGGTAGCCGCACGGATGTGTGCTGTGCGGGTAGGACGTCACTGTGGCTACCAATCATTCAACTTCTGCTCAACGCATCCTACTCTGCGTGATCGCCGCTGTCGTCTCGCCCGTCTCGGCGCTGGTGATCGGAGCACTGATCTTGATGTTCATCTTGATCTTGGGCATCGTGATGCTGGCCGCCGCTCTCAAGCACCAACGAGAATCGACACGCGCATGCAGTCATCGTCATGGACCGGCTATTCGCAGCGATCCCCGGGGCACAGCCATGGACCCCGCCGACGCTACCTTCCCGAGGGCCGCGCGCGGCGGCGGCGCTCTTCATCAGTACAGCCTGTCAGCTCCCCTGCGCCCAAAAGATCCCGGAAGAGTAGCCGCTGGCATCTGCGTGTACGGGTAGGACGTCGGTATGGCTGCTGATCATTTAACTTCTGCTCAACGCACTTTGCGTGCTCGCGCTAACGCTCATTCGTCCTGGGCACATACTGAAGATCGGGCCGCGAGAACCGCTGCCGCCCGCCGGGCCGCGATGGGGCGCTTTGAGCGGCAGGTCGACCCGGACGGCGTGCTGTCTCCGGTTGAACGAGCGAGACGAGCCGACAACGCGAAACGAGCTTATTTCGCCGAACTGGCATTGAAGTCCTCGAAGGCGCGCGCTCGCCGCCGCCGGTAGCTGAAGTTGGCATTCCCGGCCGCGATCGGGTAGGACAGGAGTGGTGAGGGCGCGGTATGGAGAGCCCGCCCCTTGCGTCGCTACGCGGCCGGGTCTCCAGGGGGTCCCGACTTCCCTGGGACCCGGCCCCGTAAAAGTCTCTCCTAGGCCAGATTAGCGACTTGGTCGAACCCCGGAGCATTGTCGGGAGGCAACGTGAACCCTGGGGCTAGCTCTCCGCAGCAGCGTCGGACCGCTCAGAACGCAGCCTCGCTGTACGTCCCACAACCCCGTGTGTTGTGTTGGGTGTGGGTAACGTGCCCAACCGGGGAAACTAGCGGTCGCGGGACGACACAACCGGATGACCGCGACCCTTCGGTATTCACGCTCTGTCTGACACGCGACGCCCAGCGAGCCGCTGTCCCGGCCGTGGGGGATTGGCGCGTCTGTTGCGGAGTAGTGCCCGCAACCACCTTACCCCCGGTAGGGGGTGTCTATACTGGATGTTGTTGTCCGGTAGGCTGGATGATCCCGAAATGGGCCACCAGTCTGCCTGGACGGGGGCCGCCGATCTATGCGGACCCCAGGCAGACTAGGAAAACAGCCGCCGCGACAGCGGTGTCAATGCCTTTGAGCTTTTATCTTTGAGAAGCCTTTAGACAGAAGTCTTGCTATATATAGATCGACATCTATAGGACGCGCACTCTCTGGCTCGGTAGGACACGGTCATGATAGCGTCCGCCATGACCCACATCTGCTCGCCGGGATCGTGCACGATCCACTGCCGCACCGAGGCCGAGCGAGCACTGGACGCGGCAGCGGACACGAGTCCGCTCACGCAACGTGAACTCGCGGGACTCTATGCGATTTCAGATCGCAGCATCCGCGACGCGCGTGCAATCGTAGACCATCCCGACATCGCATCCGCCGTCCGGGCGGGCCGGGTCTCGCTGCGCCAGGGTGCACGGCAGGCACGGGCCGCGAGTCGCGCATCGGTGCCGGGTCTGCCTGCTGGCGAGCTGCGTACCGGCGACTTCCGTAACGTCCTCGCCGATCTGCCGGACAACTCGGTGAACGCCATCATTACCGATGTTCCTTGGCCGCCGTGCGCCGGTTACGAGCCGGGTCTCTACCAGGACCTTGGACAGCACGCGGCCCGGCTGCTGGCGCAGGGCGGCGCGATCGCCGCGCTGGTGGACCAGGCGTATGCCTTTGAACTGGAAACGGCACTCCGGGCGCATCTGCGCTACGTGTGGACGATCGCGTACGTCATTCCGAAGGGCCAGCGTAACTCCCTCAACCTCTTCTCCTGGTGGTATCCGGTCATCGTGTGCAGCAACGGACGGTTCCGGGGATTCGGTTGGGGCTCAGATCAGATCGTCGCCGGGTTCGACCTGGTCGAGGCCATCCCCCGCAACGCCGACTACGCATGTCATGACTACGCGAAGAGCCCGGACGGCATGGGTGAACTGGTTCGCCGCATCTCCGAGCCTGGCAACCTCGTGCTCGACCCGTTCGCCGGTTCCAATCCGGTGGGCCGGGCGTGCGCGACGCTGGGTCGCCGCTTCCTCGGCTGCGACCTGCACACCACCATGCGTGCCTCGGCGGTAGGACGGGGTTAGACGAGGGTGAACAGCGCCCTCACCGACTCATGTAGGAGAAATAACATGACTCGTTGCGACCACTGTGGATGCTGTGGGCACGGCGAAAGCCGACCCCAGAGGTGGGCCGGACTCTTCGTCACGATGTCCTTGGTTGCCGCCAGGGTGTGGGAACTGGTAGCACTGGTAGCCAGCTGAGGCGGTCTACTCGTCTACTCAAACCAGCGCGGGGGGCGCTAGAGGTGACCCCCTCTGGCTCCCCGCCAACCTGGTGATAGCCACGTCCGAGACCCTACACCCTTGTAGCGACATGATCCTGGTTGTAGCTGAGAAAGCAGCCTGCCAGTAGCTTCTGCGCTCCGGCGTTGGGTGCGTCTCGTGCACCGCCGAACACCCCTATGTGAACCGACCTTGCCTGTCCTGCGGTACGCCGTCCCCGGACAGCCGCTGCCCCAGGGGGAACGGATTCGACGTCACTGGTGAGCCCAACGCCGAGATCGAGTCCGTCGTGATGCTCGGTGCCGCTCGACTGGCCGTGAACCCTGCACAACTCACTTCCGAGGACGCGGACGGCTACTCGGCGCGCGGCGGTTTCTCCGGCTGGACGCTGGCAGAACGCTTGGTATTGGACAACTACCGGCGGAAACTGGCATGATCCGCAACACGCCGCATCGCGCCGAAATCCACCGCCGCATTCAAGTGGTCAACAACGGCATTCCATCCTGGACCGATCAGCTTGTCGGCACCGTCGCCGGTCGCTTCGCCGTCACCGATCTCGACCCCGCCTCGCCGGGCGCGGCCACCGGCACCGGCACCGCGTCCTTCTACCTCGACCACGGCCACCCGGCGACCGAGGACGACCTACTCGTGCTCACCGCGCCGGACCTCGGCACCTGGCGGGTCACCGCCGCGCGCTGGTCCCCCTCATCGCAACGGCTGCTGCTGTCCCGGGTCTAGACGCGAAATGCCCCATTTGCCGGGCTCCGCACGGAACTCGGCAAATGGGACATCTCCGGGACATACCTCAGCCGCGAGACTCCGCAGCCGTCCGCACCCGCTCGGCTAGCTCGGTCGCCTGCGCCGGGCTCAGCACGGCCGTGAACCGCGTCGTGCTGCTGAAGTTCACCCACACCTCGCGCCGGGCTCGATCGTCAAGCGTCCTGAAGACGATCAACGTCACCGAGTCACCCTCCGGCGTCCGGCACACCAGCGTCGCGCGAGCCTCCTCGATCCGATGCGGACGTGGCTCCCGGCCGGTCATCGCTGGCCGCCGGGACGTGCGTCTGAGACGGTTTCCATGGGTCGGACCTCCGCTGTCCGATCAAGGACCCGTCGTGGGTGCTCGCAACACCCCGGCGGGTCCGCCCCGGACCGTCCGGGGCGACGACGACGATGGACTACTTCGTCCCCTCCACGCGCGGACAATGCTGGTCCATTAGACTGAACTTCTGCAAGATCTCGAAAAGATCATGGCAATAGCATCTGACACGGGCGGTTTCGCTCGCCGAAATCCAGCGTTTTCCCAGGTCAGCACACCGCTAATCGCGATCTTGCTACGGATCAGAAGGTTAGGGGTTCGAGTCCCTTCGGGCGCGCCATCGACATGTTCGCCTTGACCAGCACAAACAGTCGGGCGGGATCCGCCCGCGCACTGCATCGGCGGCCTGCCGGTCGGTGAGGTTCTCCACGAACTGAAACACCCTCACCACGGCTGGCCACCAATCCCGCCCAGCTCACCAGCGAGAGCGCCGATGGCTCCACGGCCTACGGCGGCTTCTCTGGCTGGACCCTGGCCGAGCGGATCTGCCTGGACCGCTATCGCCGGAAGGCGGCATGATCCGCAACGCTCCGCACCGCGCCGAGATGTACCGGCGGGCGCAAACCGTCCAGGACGGGATCGTGCGCTGGACCGACGAGCTGCTCGGCACGCGACCAGCTCCGCATCGTTCATCCCGAGCTCGCGGCGCGCTGGCGGATGACCGCCATCGGCTGGTCGCAGACGACCACTCGCGCCGTGCTGTCACGGCTCTAACCCGGCGGCCGCGCGCAGCGTCTCGGCCAGCTCGACGGCCAGCTCGACGGTCAACTCGGCAGCCGTGTCGGTGGCCGCGTGATGCAGCAGCAGGATCCGGCTGCGGCTGGTGCCGAGCACGAGCAGCGTGCAGGCGCCGCCGCCGAACGCGCGGTGCGCCTGGAGGGCATGGCGGTAGGTCTCCCGCTCCCCAGTGCGTAGCGGCTCGGTCATCGGGTTGGTGTCCCATCGTCGGTACGCTCGGGTGCGGTAACAACATCGCTGCCATAGTGTCCCATCAATGGGACACTGGTAAGAAGGGTCGGGTCGCCGTGACCGTTGCCGAGGCACTCGATGCGCTGCTCGGGTCGGATCGGACCGGAGACATGCGCGCCGATCTGATCGCTGGCGCCCGCGAGGCGATGGCTCGCCGCGAG
>JALYQB010000382.1 GCA_030856045.1 Actinomycetota bacterium | reverse complement strand
GCCCAACACTCATACGATTCCGATCCACTGGGGCCTCCCACATCTGCGGCTCTACCGGCCAGGACCCACTCCTGTCCGGCAACCCACGTTCACATGTGGCGGGGCCCCAGCCCAGACCCCCATACCGTCTAGTTCAGCGACAGCCCGACGCGGGTGGCCAGCTGCCTGGCCTCGGTAGTGACCGAGCGGCGGCCGCGCTGGACGACGGACCGCAAGATGGCGTGCGCGGCCGGTCGGTACTGCACGTCTTCCGGGGCCACGCGCTCGGCGGTATGCAGCAGGAGCAGGGCGCTGGCGTAGTCGCGGCGTTGCTCGTGCCCCTTCGCTTGGTCGAGGAGGAAGGCGACCTGTCGCTCAATGGACGGGGAGTGGCCATGGTCGACTTGTTCGGCCAGCCGCAAACCTTCGGCGGCCTCGCCAGCCTCGACCTCGACGCTGACCGCATACATGGCGACGTTGGTCGGCCCAAAGGCCGTCCACAATGTGTTGCACTCGCCAGTCTGCTCGGCCAGCGGGGCGACTTCCCGCAACCGGCTCCGGGCTGTCCAAGTGTCGCACTGGCGAGCTGCCGCGACCGCCGCGACGAGAAGCAACGCACCGTACAGCGCTGCCGCGTCGACTTCACCCCGTGCCATGAGGGGACGGAGTGCGTCGGCAGCCCGCATGGCCACCATCTCCGCACCCTCGGCATGGTCGTCGGCCAGCAGCACCTGGGCCAGGTTCCACCGGGCGACCGCCAGCCGCAGGGCATCGTCCGCCGCCTCGGCCGCGCGTACCGCTCGGTCGGCCGCCAGTAGCGACAGGTCAAGCCGGCCGAACCGCTTCGTGACCGTTCGCACCAGGCCGTAGAGATCGGCGGCGCTGCCTTGTGCCTGTCGCGAGCTGGTCGCGGCTTCGCCCGCCTGGTGCGCTCGTACCGCCAGCTCGGTGTCGGTGATGAGCTGCGGCAACTGGTCCGTGAGCTTGCTGTAGCGCCGCGGGGAGGTCTGCCATGCCCGCCATGCGTGGCCGATGCGCTCGTGCAGCTCTGACAGGGGTGGGGGCTCTGGGAGCGATGGAGCCGGGATGGTCATGGCACGGAAGATGGCCGTTCCCGCCGTGGTGCTCTCGTGCTGGCTCTTGGCCGGTTCCGGAGTGAGCAGCTCGGCCACCGACACGCCGAGCACCTCAGCGAGCCGTGCCAGGACGGCGATGGTTGGCAGCTTCGTCCCACGTTCGATCTGGTACAGATAGTCGGCGGAGATGCCGGTCAGTCCGGCCACGACGGTCTGCTTTCGCCGCGCGGCGGTCCGGTGGTACCGCACGCGCTCACCGATGGTCCGCGCCAGCTGTCCGTCCATGCCGTAGACCCGTCGTCCGGGGCGTTGGTCGGTGGGGATGCTACCGCCGCCCTGGCCGCCTGGTTGGCAGACTGCGGTTCATGCCCGGACCGGACGCCTCGAGCCCACCACCGCACATCTTGGTGCTGTGGGACATCGACCACACCCTGATTGAGACGCGCGGGGTCGGACTGGCCATCTACGAACGGGCGTTCCCGGTGGCGACTGGCTCGCCGTTCCAGCAGCTCGCCGAGGTCACCGGCCGCACCGAGCTGGTCATCATGCGGAAGACGCTGCAGCTTCACGGCGTTGAACCGACCGACGAGGTGGTGCGCCGGTTGGCCACCGCACTCGTGCAGGGCTACGAGGACGCACGCCAGGAGCTGGCCACCATCGGTCGTGTGCTGCCCGGAGCCGAGGAGACGCTGGCGGTCCTGGCCGTCGACCCGCGCGTCCACCAGGCCGTCCTCAGCGGCAACCTGCGGACCGTCTCCCGTATCAAGCTCGAGGTCTTCGGTCTCGACCCGTACCTCGATCTCGCCTCCAGTGCCTACGGCGACGACCATACCGAGCGGCCAGAGCTGGTCGCTATCGCTCGGCAACGGGCCACGGAGCGGACGGCCGTCGTGTTCGACCACCAGCACACAGTGCTCATCGGGGACACACCCAAGGACGTGGAGGCGGCGCTGACGGCTGGGGTGCGAGTCATCGGGGTAGCGAGCGGGAAGAGCGATGCAGCGGAGCTGCGGGAGGCCGGGGCCGAAATCGTGCTCCCCGATCTTCGCGACGTGCCTCGCACGCTCAAGGAGATTGCCGCACGAATCCAAAGGAACAGCGGGGCGGGGCGGCTAGGCATGAGCGAAAGGTGGCCGACATAGGCTCCGGTGGCGACGACGAGTAACGGCGCCCCGGTCGGTTTCCGGTGCTAGCGTCCACGACGGGAGGTCTGTGGCCATGAGCAACCCCGTGCGGATCGCGGTCGTCGGCGGTGGGTACGGGTCGAAGGTCGCCCTGCCCGGCTACGCCGCGCTGGCGGAGTTCGAGCCGGTGGGGGTGTGGTCACGGCGACCGGAGCGGGCGCGGGAGCTGGCCGAGAAGGCCGGACTCCAGGTCGGCACGGCCGATTTCGAGGAGCTGCTGTCGATCCCCGGCCTCGAGGCGGTGCACGTGGCCACTCCCGTGGTGACCCACTCGGGGTTCGCCGTCGCCGCGGCGGAGCGTGGCCTGCACGTCATGTGCGAGAAGCCGCTGGCCGAGAGCCTCGCGGGCGCCCGGCGGATCGTGTCGGCCATTCGGTCGGCCGGGGTGGTGGGCGCGGTGAACTACGGGCGCCGGATGCAGGAGTCCCGTGGGCGGTTGCTCGGGCGCGCCCGGGAGGTGGTGGGCCGGCTGCGGATGGCGTCGGTCTCGCTGGTGTACAGCGATCACGCCGAGCCCGATTCCCGGCCCTACAGCTGGGTGCACGACGCCAGCCTCGGTGGTGGGCGGCTGCAAGGCTATGGCGTGCACGATCTCGACCTGCTGCTCGACCTGTTTCCGGACGTGGAGGCGGTCGCCGCCGCGACCGAGGTCGGTGTGCCCGAGCGCCCGCTCGGCGACGGGGAGATGGGTCGGGTGACTGCCGAGGACGCCTATGGGATCCTGCTGCGTTTCCGGGGCGGGGGGCTGGGGTTGGTCAGTCTGGTGGCCACCGCCCGGCACCGGCGGGCGGACGTGATCGAGCTGCACGGGGACGGGGGGACGGCGAGGTTGGACGCCGAGAGGCGGGTGTGGTGGGCCCGCGCGGGCGAGGAGCTTCAGTGCGAGGGTCCCTTCGACGCCAGCTCCACGGATGCTTTCGAGTGCGTCGCACGCAACTTCTGGGCCGCGATCCGCGAGGGCGCTGCCCCGGAACCGTCGCTCGAGGAGGGGTTGCGCGTGCAAGCGGTGTTCGACGCGGTGCGCGTCGCCGACATCGAGCGGCGGTGGGTGCACCCCGAGCCGGCTCTTGGGCTGGCCTGACTGGATGACCGATACAGCGTCGTGCCCGGCGAGATCGTCAGCTACCTGATGGAAGTTCGGGAAGCCTCGCACCGGTCGACGAGGACGTCGGGGACTGCGTGCTGTCCCCGTCGGCCCGTGACCACCGACATCCTCGCCTCACCATGCAGCCACACCTCGCCTCGCCTCGTCCTAAGGTCCCGTGCATGACTGTGCCTGTGCCGTGGCTGTTCGCCGAGTTCTCGCCGGTGGGCGTCGAGCTGTCCACTCGGGAGGCAGTGGACAACTATGACCGCAACCAGGGCACCGACCCGTTACGTGACCGAGCACTCCTGGACCGGCTACATGTCGGCGAGGGAACTCGTCTGGTGGATCTGGCGTGCGGAACCGGCTCACTCGTCGTGGAGGCCGCCCGTCGTGGCGCCGAGTCGTACGGCGTGGACGTCTCAGAACAGATGCTGGAGTTCACTCGGCGTCGCGCCGACACGGCCGGTGTCACCGTGTCGCTGCGGCATGCGGGGTTCCTCAATTACCAGCACTCGGGTGCGTCCGCGGACGTGGTGACCACCAAGTCCGCGCTGCATCAGCTTCCCGATTTCTGGAAGCAGGCAGCCCTGCTCAACATCGCCGGCTACCTCAAGCCGGACGGGCTACTCTACATCTGGGACGTCATCTTCACCTTCCCACCCATCGAGTATGCCCAGCACCTCCAGCAGATGATCGACGCGCTCGGCCGGACCGACGGGCAGGGCTTCAGCCGGGAGGACTTCGAAACCCATATCCGCGAGGAGTTCTCCACCTACGCCTGGATCCTTGAGGGACTGCTTGACCGGGCCGGCTTCGACGTTATCTCCTCCTACTTTCCCCGGTCGACACACGGGGAGATGCTCTGCCGCCGCCGGTAGCGAACGCATGGCCGCGGTCGCCGCCTCATCAAGCAGGCTGGTAGGTGAGAATCAGGCGCGCAACGGTCAGGATAGTTGCAGCCACGCTCCCTCCGACGGGATGCCGCTGGTGTCGGCGGCGAAGACGAGGTACCAGCTTGTCGGTGGTTGCCGTCACCGTGCCGCCATAGCTGCCCTGGTCGCCGGCGAGGGTGAGGTCGGGCCGTGCCCCCGCGGAACAGGTACGGCGGCCAGTAGACCTCGACGGTCGGCGCGACGTGCCCCTCACCGAGACTGGACGCGAGCAGGCACGCCAGGTCGGCGAGCGGCTGCGTGGCGCCGATGTGGACGTGATCTACTCCAGCCCGCTCGGCCGCGCCGCGGACACCGCCCAGGCGATCGCGGAGATGACCGGCGCACCGCTGAGAATCGACCAGCGCCTGAGCGGTGGGAGTAGGGCCGGACACCGGCTCCCGCGCGTCATGCCGGGCGGTTGTACGTCGTCCCGCACCCGACGGGCCCACGGCGAGGTGTCGGCCCGGCGTGTGTGGCCAGCAGCACACCGCCGATCAGCATACATCTGCTCACAGCGTATGCTTATCTGCATGAGGACGACTCTGCAGCTCAACGACGAGCTCGTGGTACAGGCGAAGATCAGCGCCGCTCACACCGGGCGGACGCTGAGTCAGGTGATCGAGGATGCGCTGCGGCAAGCGCTCGCGTCCCGCGCAGAGCCGCCGCGTCGGCGGACGTCGGTACCCACCAGCCCGGGGCGTCCGATGCCGGGTGTGAATCTCGACGACAACGCAGGCCTGCTCGACCTCATGGACGGCAATCGGTGATCCTCTGTGACGTCAACGTCCTGGTATCCGCCCACAAGGAAGGCGCCGACCGCCACGACGAGTACCGAGCCTGGCTGGAAGACGCCCTGAACGGCGACGAGGCCTTCGGCGTGTCGGATCTCGTGCTCAGTAGTGTGCTGCGAATCGTGACCCACCCGCGTGTCTTCGATCCGCCCAGTACCTGGGATCGGGCGCGAGGGTTCGCGGACGCCGTTCGGTCCGCGCCGAACGGCGTGCCCATCGCTCCGGGGCCTCGCCACTGGCAGATCTTCACCGAGCTCGGGGACAAGTCCGGCGTTCGCGGCAACCTCGTGCCGGACGCCTACCTGGCTGCGCTGGCGATCGAGTCCGGCTCGGAGTGGATCACCGCAGATCGCGGCTTCGCGCGCTATCCGGACCTACGCTTCCGGCACCCACTCGAACCTAGCCCTTGACCCTTGCAACGAAGGCGTCTTGAGGTCTGCGGCGCACGTCGCAGGACGGTGCACCCATCACCGCTCGCCGTGCTCACCGCGGAGGTAACGTTCGAGCTCGGCGGCGAGCTCGTCGCCTGAGGGAAGGCCCGAGAAGTCCGGTGACGTGGCGGCCTCGCCATCGAACGCGGCCTCGAGACGACGCACCAGCTCGCGGTGCTCCTCGCTGTCGGCGATGATCCGGTCGAGCTGGGGTGACATGCTCTCAGCCGCGGCCCGCAACTCTCCGGTGTCGAGCTCCAGGCCGGTCACGGCGGTCACGGCCTCGACGAGCGCGACGCTGGCCGCCGGGTAGGGCATGGCCGCCAAGTAGTGGGGCACCCGCGCCCACACCCCGATCGCGGGGATGTCCGCGGCGGCGAAGCCCTCCTGCAGCGCGGTCTGGATCCCGGCAGGCACCTCGGTGGTGCCGGGTACCACGCCGACCTTCGCTGCCAGCTCGGCCACCGTGGCGATCGCCAGCAGACCCACCGGGCGGGTGTGTGGGACGGCAGCGGCGTAGGCGCCGACGCCGACCACCAGCCGCACTCCCAGCTGCGTGGCGAGGTCCACGACGGCGCGCACGAAGCCATGCCACGCGATGTCGGGCTCGGGTCCCGTGAGGACGAGGACATCTCTGCCGGCGGCGTCCTGACCGGTCCGCAGGAGGATCTCGGGCCAGCTCAACCCGTCGACGACCCCATCGGAGATTCGCGCGGTGGGACGACGAGCCCGGAAATCGATGAGCGCGTCGGCGTCGAAGGTGGCCAGCACGTCGGTCGGGATCGTCTCGAGGATCTGGGCGATCGCGGCCTGGGCCCCGAGGCCGGCGTCGACCCAGCTCTCGGTGGCGAGGAGCAGCACCGGCGATTCCAACGAGCGGTGCGGGTGCAACTCGTAGCGGGACGTCATCGGGCGGCAATGCGGGCCATGAGCGCAACCGTAGACCGACCGCAGCCGGCTGCCGAGAGCGCACCCGCGGCCGAGCCGCCCGGCTCGTTGCGTCGGGCGGTGGGTACGTGCGACATTCACCACCTGGGTGAGTTGTGCCCGGCGCCACGTCCGGGGCCAGCCGTGGGGAGTGTTCAGCGTGACCGATGATGTCCGCAAGACGTGGCTGAGCGCGGAGGAGCAGCAGGCGGCCTGGGTCATGGCGCGGTTCGCCGCCGAGGCGGGGTACCGGAGCCTCGGCTGGTCGCTGCCCAACGACGCCTCATGGCCACACCAGCGTCTCGCCGGCTTGCCGGTGCGCTACACCAGCGTGTCGGGCAGCTACGACCTGACCGGGCGCCCCCGCTTCGGCGCGAGCCGCGTGGTGTGCTCGATGGTGCGCGACGGTGACGACTTCGAGGTCCGCGGGGTGCCCGGCGAGGAGTGGCTGCGCTCGTTCACCGCCGTGCCGGCCGCCGTGCCGGTCGAGCCCGACGGTGACGCGGTTCCGCCGCTGCGTGGACCACGGTCGCGGCTGCGGCTCACCGCCGCCGCCCTGGGTCTGGTCGTGCCGCTGACGGCGCTGGGCGGGGTGGTGATCGTGCAGACCACCGGCAGCCGGGCCCCGGCACCGCAGGCCTCGGCACCGCAGACCGCCGCGCCCGCCCCGGCACCGGTCATGCCGGCACCGGCGCTGCCGGCGAACGGGACGCAGTGGGCCTCCGACGCGCGGGTCACCCTCGCCGCGGTGTCGCGGCAGCTCGACACGGTCAGCGAGGCCGAGGCCGCGTGGCTGGCGCTCCCGCCGGAATACCGCATGGGTGAGCCGCCCGCTCCGGTACGGGACTTGCAAGCCAGTCGCGTTCGGCTGGAGCAGCAGCAGGCCGCGCTGGCGGCGGATCTGGCCATCTGGGAAGCCTTGAAGGACACCAGGACGGCGCTTGTCGGCACTGAGCAGCAGCTCGCAGACGTTCGCCGCGCCGGGCAGCTCGACGCGAATGCTCCCACGAGTAGTCAGCTGCGAATTCAGGAGAAGAGACTCGCTCGCCAGGTCGACGTCCAGCGGATGCAGCTCGATATCTCACGGGACGGCGTGGACCAGGCGCTCGCGGCGCCGCTTCCCGAGCCGGTCGACGCCCAGCTTGTGGCAGCGGCGGTGATAGCGATCACCCAGGACCCACCCGAGCCACCCGAGCCGACGTCGGCGAACTCGCCGGTGATCGTGATCGGGCGCGACGGCGATCCTGGACTCGTGCCGGAGGTTCTCGACGACGACGAGCCGGATGGTGACGACCCGGAGCCGCAGGAGCCCGACGACGACCGCAGCGAGGATCCGGTGGCGGAGGTCGTTACCGGGACCGTCGGGGGTGCCGTCGGGATCGTCGTCCCCGGGGACGACGCGGCCGACGAGCTGCCCGCCCCCGACCCCAACGACGAGGTGACGCCCACCCCGGTCGAGGTGGTGCCCGCTCCGGTACCGCCCGCCCCCGTCGATACGGCCCTCGATACCGTCCCCGTCGAGACGGCGCCGGAATCCTCGGAGGTGGACACCCCCGAGGAACTCGGCGCCTACCTGGCGGCGGCCGGAGCGGAACTGGAACGGGCCACCGCAGAGCTGGACCCCGAGGACGTCGCCACCTTCCAGGCCGATGCCGACACCTTCGCGGCGCAGCTCACCGCCGGGGCCGACGCCGCTCTCGACCAGCTGGCGGCCGAGGGGGACCCGGGGCCCGTCGTTGCGCCACGATGACGCGCTCGGTACCGCAGCTGCCCGTGGGCGCTGTCCGAGGCACGGTGGTCGCCACGCCGGTCGAGTCTCGTGGCGTGCTAGTGTCGAAAAATATGTAGTCCTTTACGCTATGAGGATAGAAATCGGCTCTGACCTGCACAGATGCAGGTGCTGCACGTAAATCAGCTCAGATCTAGTGACACTAGCAAGCCGAGGAGTCGATAACAATGGAACAGCGGGAACTAACGGGACTGGTCAGCCGGGTCGTCCAGTCACGGGTGGACAGAATTCTGTGGATTCGACCCCAGATGATCGAAGAGTTCAGCCGGTCGTCCGCAGGCCAGTCCTGAACGTCGATGGGTGCCATGTACAGGAGCGGCTCCGCGTCATCAGACGGCCAGTTGAAAGTTATGACGATGACTCCGTCCAGTGCATGGGCACCACGGAATCGAGTCCTTGCCCATCGGTTCTCGTCGACCAGTTGCGGCGCATCTCTCGACGCAGCGACATAGGGCACCCAGCCTTCGTTCTCGATGGGCCGATCGAACTCGACCTTACCTGGACTCGGCGGAGTGCGCAATGGCTCACTGGAGTGCTGATGCCAGTCGGACTCGATGAAAGTGGCCAGCTGATCGATCTCGTCGGCTGTCATGATCTGCCCCTTAGTTGAACGGAGGTGGCAGCGGCGGACAGTGATTCTCAATGGGTGCAGTCTGGTCGCCCTCGCGGCAGTAGCCCGTAACAATGCCCAGCGAGTGATTATCGGGAGCAGCCGTCGACGGGTTTCGGTCCTCGATGAACTCGACGCTGACGAGTGCCCCGGCAGGCGTTCGATATGTCGCACCATAGACGAATCTGTTGTTTCCCTGGGAGATCCCCGCGGGACTGCCCTGGATGAGAAGCTCGGCGTCGCGCTCCTCGAGATTGTGATCGATCTGCAGGTGGAGCAAGCCGAAGCCACCAGCTCCACTGCGGCCTTGGCGTAGGCCGACCTGGTGACCTGACTGATCCAGAAAAACCGTCAAGCAGCTATACGGCTGAGCAGGTCCCGTGTAGTTCGTCGTGCCCGGCGGACACGGCACGCGCTCTCGCGTTGTGACGTCACCTGTTGAAAGCGGAGTATTCGTTCCGTAGCGCACCCACTGGCCTTCGGTCTGCCGTGGGTGAGCGTCCCTCCCAAGTACCACCGAGGACCCAGCCTGGGCGGGCACTGCCCCGGACATCGCCGATGTCACCGCGACGCAAGCCGTCAGGCCCCCGCCCCACACCCGTCTCGACGCAGCCTTGCCGAACATGTGCAGCTCCCCCGCTCAGTCCTTCCGGTCGGCAGGGGGCAGCCTACCCGAGGGGAGCAATGCTTGAAACCTGTGGATGTGGATGATCGGGAGGGGCGTACCTTCCCGGTGATCGAGTGAAGGTTCTCAAGCAAGACCGGCGTGCCAACGCTGGTCGGGAAGGTACGACCCATGTTCA
>JALYQB010000375.1 GCA_030856045.1 Actinomycetota bacterium | reverse complement strand
CACCGGTGGCCGGTTCGCCGACATCGGCTACTGCGGTGCCCCGTCGAGGCGCACGGAGTGCCCGGTGGTGCTACGGGCTGCGCCACCACAGCCGCTGCCCGCACCACCGGGTGCCCCCGGGCGGGGGGCGTGGCCGCGGGTGCACCGCGTCTGGTGTGACCGCTCGGCGTGCCAGTTCGACCCTGAGCGCAGCGGCGAGGGCACGCACGTCGGCCCTGAGACCACGCTCGCGCCCGCCGAGGCGGGACGGGTGGAGCTGCGGCTGGTCGAGCCGGTACCCGGCGGGCCGGTCGGGGTGGCGCTGCTCGTCACCACCGCCGAGCTGGACGCGCGCGGGGGCGCGCTCGTCGAGGTCACCGCGGGGGTCGACCTCACCGTGCCCGAGGCGACGAAGCTGGCGGAGCTGCTCGTCGAGCACGCCGAGCACGTCGAGCAGGCCGAGCGGTTCGGCGGCGTCCGGTGACCGGCGCAGAGCTACCGGGCGGGGATCCACGCGCAGCGGCCGACCGACGCTGTGCTCAGTGACGGTCAGGCCGCCGAGCTCGCGGGAATGCTCACCGCGGCGGCCGCGAGGGGGAACGACACGCGCTGATCACGTGACCGGTGTCGGATGATCCGATGCTCACATCGGGGGAGGTCGCCGAGCGGCTCGGCGTCATCCCGCGGGCGGTGCTCGGTGGGTGAGCAAGGAACAGCTGACACCGGCCGTCACGACGCCGGGCAGTCGCTACCGGTTTCTCTGGTTCGAGGTTGTCGAGCAGATGCGCGCACTACGCGAGGACGACGAGTGAGGCCCCCTTTCATCATCCCGCCGAGCGAGGCGCGCGCTTCCGCGTGCCCTTCTTGATCGGCGTCACATCGTCCGTGATGAGCTTGGACAGCGCATCGGCGATCACCCGGTCCTTGGCTGCGTGTCGCTGTGAGACGCAACGACATGTGGCCGCGGTGCTGCTGTCCCCTGTCGGGGGACGGGTGGTGGCCCCGATGACGACCATGCTCCGGACCGCCACCGGAGTAGCCTACCGGCGGGCCGCTAAGGTGCCCCAGGCACGAAAACCGAGAGAGTGAACGCCATGAGCTACGGACATGCTGCGAACCTCGCCGGGCAGCCGCACGAGAACGCCGAGGGTGGCGCCTGTCGTAGTGAGCGCCGCGGAGCCCTGACGAGCGAGCGCCTGCTCGAACTCGCCGTACGTCGGGCGCCCCGAAGCCTTGGAATCTGACGATCGGCTACGGGAGTGGACCTTACGGTGTAGGGCACCGGGCGACTATGCCGTCAGGCTGAACCCCGCGTTGTTCCCCTCGCCGCGGTGCGTCTGCGGTCATCGCGCTCGGGCAACGTGGGCGTCGACAAGTTGTCGATGGACCTCGTCGAGCGGATCAGCTGTGTTGCCAGCGGCGCGAAGGGCGTCACCAGGTGAAGGACCTGGTGACGGCCCGTCAGTTTGCGTCAGGATGTCTTCCCCGGCCCATGCTCGCATCGTCTTCTCGGGCAGCTCAAAGCTGGGCTCAATGCGCGATCGGGGATCGTCCTGCTCGGAGAGTGCGCCGCGCTGCCACGTCCTAGCTGGAGAAGGCCGGTGACTTGCCCGATGCACGCTCGTGTTGTGCCTCCCAAGCCTCGACAACGTCGGCAGGCAGGCGGCCGCGGTCACTGACCGCGTGGCCATTCTGCTTCGCCCACGCGCGGATCGACTTGAGCGTCTCACGGTTGTAGCCGCTGCCCGTGGTGTCACCGTTGCTGCTGGGACGGCTACGTCGGCCACCGCGAGCGGCGCTCACCCGTCGGCCACCCGTCTTTCGACCCGCTGCCACGTAGCTCGCCAGCGCGTCCCGCAGCTGGGCTGCGTTGTCATCGACGAGGTCGATCTCGTAGGTCACACCGTCAACTGCGAACTCGACCGTCGAGATGGCTTCGGCTTCCTCGCCGGTGAGGTCGTCGACGAGGGTGACGATAGTCTTCCGGGCCACGGTTACTCGCTTTCATGTCTTCGACGATTCCATGCAGGCGGCATGGAAGGAACTCTTGTAGGGTAGCCCATCGCTCGTGTCGGCCCTGACCGCCATGCCGACGGGGCCACCAGCCTTGACGATACGGACTGTGGAACCCACCCTACAGTACTGCCGCTGACTGGTGTCGGGCGCTGACTGGTGCCGGGGTGATTCGTCAGGTGGCGATTACCAGTCGCCGCACTCGTGGCCGCCGCAGTGGACCTGCAGCGGCGCCAGCTCGCGCAGCACGGCGGGTGAGCGAACGTCCTGGCCCGGGAGTCTTCGTGCCGACGGCGATCGGCTCTGTCATTGATCAGGTGTGCCTTACCTTAGGCATAAGAGCGTACACGAACCGTCGATGGGTACAGCTGGGTGCACTGACCGTCACAGGATTAGTCTTGGTCGGGGTGCGAGAGCAGTGGTGACACCAGCAGGGGACGGCGCGGCGGGCGGAGCGTTCTCGGTGGGCGAGGTGGGTTGGTTGTCCGCATCACCAGCGACCGTACGGAGCACACGATGAGCGACATCACCACCAACCAACCAACCGGGACTCCGACCTGGATCGATCTCGGTATCCCCGACCTGGAGCGCGCGATGGAGTTCTATCATGCGCTGTTCGACTGGGAGTACATCGTGGGACCCGCGGCGGCCGGGCACTACACGATGTGCCTGCTGCGCGGCCTACCGGTCGCGGCCATCATGGCGAACACCGATGCCGACGCCACGGACTTCTGGTGGAACGTGTACTTCGCCACCGACGACTGCGACGGCACGGCCAAGCGCATCACGGACGCCGGCGGCACGATGCTCATGGCCCCGATGGACGTCATGGACCAGGGCCGCATGGCCGTCGCGTGTGACCCCAGCGGCGGCCGGTTCGGCCTCTGGCAGGGGCGCGCACACATCGGTTGCCAGGTCGTGAACGAGCCTGGCTCGCTGGTCCGCAACGATCTTGTCACCCCGACAGCCACACTGGTCCGCGACTTCTACGCTGCGGTTTTCGACTACACACTGGACCGCAACGAGGATCTTCCGGACTTCGACTTCACCTTCCTGCGGAGACCGGACGGCCACGAGGTCGCCGGGATATTCGGCACCACCGAGGCGCTGGCTTCCAGGTGGGGGACCGTGTTCGAGGTCGCAGACACCGACGCTGTCGTGGAGCGAGCCGTCGCGGCAGGCGGCGTGTCACGCGTCCCCGAAGACATCCCCTACGGGCGGATCGCGGCCATCACCGATCCCTTCGGCGCCGAGTTCTCGGTGATAGCGAGACCCTCGGATCGGGCGAGCTGAGGCGGCGGCGCCACTAGCTAGCCTTCGCGCATGCAGCTGCGCTCGATCGCCCTGTTCCTCCTTGCCGCGGTCACCGAGATCGGCGGTGCCTGGCTCGTGTGGCAGGGGCTGCGTGAGCACCGGGGTGTGCTGTGGGTGGCTGCCGGGGTGGTGGCGCTCGGCGCGTACGGCGTCGTCGCGACGTTCCAGCCCGATCCGCACTTCGGCCGGGTGCTCGCGGCCTACGGCGGCGTGTTCGTCGCGGGGTCGCTCGCCTGGGGCGTGGCCGTCGACGGCTTCCGGCCCGACCGCTGGGACCTCACCGGTGCGGCCGTCTGCCTGCTCGGCGTCGCGATCATCATGTACGCCCCGCGCCCTGGCTGACCCGTCATGCGGGCGCGTAGGTGGCGAGCTGGTCGAGGACCTGCCCCGCCGCGATCGGCCCGGTCCCCAGGTACCAGAGATCGTCGGGGACCGCGTGGGCCCGTCCTTGCTGCACCGCGGCCAGTTGCTGCCACAGCGGCCCGCCCGTGAGGCGCGCCTGCTCGGCGCCGCCGTTCGGTCCGAAGCCCGCGTAGAAGAGCAGATCGCCCTCGGCCAGACCGAGCTGTTCGGGGCTGGCCTCGACAAACGTCTTGTCCACCTGCTGGGGGGCGGGGCGGGCGAAGCCAGCGTCATCGAGGATCGTACCGATGAACGAGCCCTGCCCGTAGAGGCGGATGCCGTCGGACATGAAGCGCACCATGCTGACCTCGAGCTGTGACGGGTCACCGAACCCCTGACCCGTCTGCTGCGCCTGCTTCGCCAAGTCGGCCAGGATGCGCTCGGCGTCGGGTCGCCTGCCCAGCGCCTCTCCCGCCAGCAGGAGGTTCTCCTTCCACACCACGCCGACCTTCTCCGCGAAGACCGTCGGGGCGATGCCGCTGAGCTGGCCGTAGATGTCCTCGTGGCGAATCTTGCTGGACAGGATGAGGTCCGGCTGCAGTGCCGCGATCGCCTCGAGGTTCGGGTCCGCGATCGTGCCCACCACATCGACGCCCTGCGCGCGGTCCGCGAGGTAGGACTGCAGGCCGGACGAGGCGTCGGCCCCGACCGCGCCGACCGGGGTGACGCCGAGGGCGAGCACTGAGTCCAGCTCGCCGGTGTCCAGCACGACCACGCGCTCGGGGGTCCCGACGATCTCCGTACTGTCCATCGCGTGCTCGACGACCCGGGTGGCCTCGGCGGGTGCCTCGGCCGGTTCGGCACCGGACCCGCCGCACGCCGTCACCACCAGGGTGACCAGTGCGCTCATCATGACGACCAGCTGACGGGATCGCGACACGCTGCGCCTCCAAATGGTAGGTGAGCCTCACCTAATGGAGGGCAGGCTAACCCTAAAGTGGTGCGGTGTCACGGCCCCGGCTGCGGACGGCGGCGGCGGTGGGCCCGGGCAGCGTGCGAAAAAGGGGCAGCCGCCGGTCGATAGCATCGACGCAGACCCCACCGACCGATCGAGGAGATCACCGTGTCCGAGCAGCGCCCCGCCCCCCTGCGCGTGCGGGTACCGGTCGGGACCACCGTGGGGCAGGCGTTGCGCGAGGCCGGGGCTCCCACCAGCGGCCCGGCAGCCCTCGTGGTCGCGCGCGACCACGAGGGCTGCCGGGCCGCTGGTGGGAGCCCCGGCCTCGCGCAACGCCTGCCCCACGGTGGTCCCGACCGGTACCCGCACGCGCAGGGGGGCGGGGCGCTGCTCGGACACGGTGATCTCCTCGATCGGTCGGTGGGGTCTGCGTCGATGCTATCGACCGGCGGCTGCCCCTTTTTCGCACGCTGCCCGGGCCCACCGCCGCCGCCGTCCGCAGCCGGGGCCGTGACACCGCACCACTTTAGGGTTAGCCTGCCCTCCATTAGGTGAGGCTCACCTACCATTTGGAGGCGCAGCGTGTCGCGATCCCGTCAGCTGGTCGTCATGATGAGCGCACTGGTCACCCTGGTGGTGACGGCGTGCGGCGGGTCCGGTGCCGAACCGGCCGAGGCACCCGCCGAGGCCACCCGGGTCGTCGAGCACGCGATGGACAGTACGGAGATCGTCGGGACCCCCGAGCGCGTGGTCGTGCTGGACACCGGCGAGCTGGACTCAGTGCTCGCCCTCGGCGTCACCCCGGTCGGCGCGGTCGGGGCCGACGCCTCGTCCGGCCTGCAGTCCTACCTCGCGGACCGCGCGCAGGGCGTCGATGTGGTGGGCACGATCGCGGACCCGAACCTCGAGGCGATCGCGGCACTGCAGCCGGACCTCATCCTGTCCAGCAAGATTCGCCACGAGGACATCTACGGCCAGCTCAGCGGCATCGCCCCGACGGTCTTCGCGGAGAAGGTCGGCGTGGTGTGGAAGGAGAACCTCCTGCTGGCGGGAGAGGCGCTGGGCAGGCGACCCGACGCCGAGCGCATCCTGGCCGACTTGGCGAAGCAGGCGCAGCAGACGGGTCAGGGGTTCGGTGACCCGTCACAGCTCGAGGTCAGCATGGTGCGCTTCATGTCCGACGGCATCCGCCTCTACGGGCAGGGCTCGTTCATCGGTACGATCCTCGATGACGCTGGCTTCGCCCGCCCCGCCCCCCAGCAGGTGGACAAGACGTTTGTCGAGGCCAGCCCCGAACAGCTCGGTCTGGCCGAGGGCGATCTGCTCTTCTACGCGGGCTTCGGACCGAACGGCGGCGCCGAGCAGGCGCGCCTCACGGGCGGGCCGCTGTGGCAGCAACTGGCCGCGGTGCAGCAAGGACGGGCCCACGCGGTCCCCGACGATCTCTGGTACCTGGGGACCGGGCCGATCGCGGCGGGGCAGGTCCTCGACCAGCTCGCCACCTACGCGCCCGCATGACGGGTCAGCCAGGGCGCGGGGCGTACATGATGATCGCGACGCCGAGCAGGCAGACGGCCGCACCGGTGAGGTCCCAGCGGTCGGGCCGGAAGCCGTCGACGGCCACGCCCCAGGCGAGCGACCCCGCGACGAACACGCCGCCGTAGGCCGCGAGCACCCGGCCGAAGTGCGGATCGGGCTGGAACGTCGCGACGACGCCGTACGCGCCGAGCGCCACCACCCCGGCAGCCACCCACAGCACACCCCGGTGCTCACGCAGCCCCTGCCACACGAGCCAGGCACCGCCGATCTCGGTGACCGCGGCAAGGAGGAACAGGGCGATCGAGCGCAGCTGCATGCGCGAAGGCTAGCTAGTGGCGCCGCCGCCTCAGCTCGCCCGATCCGAGGGTCTCGCTATCACCGAGAACTCGGCGCCGAAGGGATCGGTGATGGCCGCGATCCGCCCGTAGGGGATGTCTTCGGGGACGCGTGACACGCCGCCTGCCGCGACGGCTCGCTCCACGACAGCGTCGGTGTCTGCGACCTCGAACACGGTCCCCCACCTGGAAGCCAGCGCCTCGGTGGTGCCGAATATCCCGGCGACCTCGTGGCCGTCCGGTCTCCGCAGGAAGGTGAAGTCGAAGTCCGGAAGATCCTCGTTGCGGTCCAGTGTGTAGTCGAAAACCGCAGCGTAGAAGTCGCGGACCAGTGTGGCTGTCGGGGTGACAAGATCGTTGCGGACCAGCGAGCCAGGCTCGTTCACGACCTGGCAACCGATGTGTGCGCGCCCCTGCCAGAGGCCGAACCGGCCGCCGCTGGGGTCACACGCGACGGCCATGCGGCCCTGGTCCATGACGTCCATCGGGGCCATGAGCATCGTGCCGCCGGCGTCCGTGATGCGCTTGGCCGTGCCGTCGCAGTCGTCGGTGGCGAAGTACACGTTCCACCAGAAGTCCGTGGCGTCGGCATCGGTGTTCGCCATGATGGCCGCGACCGGTAGGCCGCGCAGCAGGCACATCGTGTAGTGCCCGGCCGCCGCGGGTCCCACGATGTACTCCCAGTCGAACAGCGCATGATAGAACTCCATCGCGCGCTCCAGGTCGGGGATACCGAGATCGATCCAGGTCGGAGTCCCGGTTGGTTGGTTGGTGGTGATGTCGCTCATCGTGTGCTCCGTACGGTCGCTGGTGATGCGGACAACCAACCCACCTCGCCCACCGAGAACGCTCCGCCCGCCGCGCCGTCCCCTGCTGGTGTCACCACTGCTCTCGCACCCCGACCAAGACTAATCCTGTGACGGTCAGTGCACCCAGCTGTACCCATCGACGGTTCGTGTACGCTCTTATGCCTAAGGTAAGGCACACCTGATCAATGACAGAGCCGATCGCCGTCGGCACGAAGACTCCCGGGCCAGGACGTTCGCTCACCCGCCGTGCTGCGCGAGCTGGCGCCGCTGCAGGTCCACTGCGGCGGCCACGAGTGCGGCGACTGGTAATCGCCACCTGACGAATCACCCCGGCACCAGTCAGCGCCCGACACCAGTCAGCGGCAGTACTGTAGGGTGGGTTCCACAGTCCGTATCGTCAAGGCTGGTGGCCCCGTCGGCATGGCGGTCAGGGCCGACACGAGCGATGGGCTACCCTACAAGAGTTCCTTCCATGCCGCCTGCATGGAATCGTCGAAGACATGAAAGCGAGTAACCGTGGCCCGGAAGACTATCGTCACCCTCGTCGACGACCTCACCGGCGAGGAAGCCGAAGCCATCTCGACGGTCGAGTTCGCAGTTGACGGTGTGACCTACGAGATCGACCTCGTCGATGACAACGCAGCCCAGCTGCGGGACGCGCTGGCGAGCTACGTGGCAGCGGGTCGAAAGACGGGTGGCCGACGGGTGAGCGCCGCTCGCGGTGGCCGACGTAGCCGTCCCAGCAGCAACGGTGACACCACGGGCAGCGGCTACAACCGTGAGACGCTCAAGTCGATCCGCGCGTGGGCGAAGCAGAATGGCCACGCGGTCAGTGACCGCGGCCGCCTGCCTGCCGACGTTGTCGAGGCTTGGGAGGCACAACACGAGCGTGCATCGGGCAAGTCACCGGCCTTCTCCAGCTAGGACGTGGCAGCGCGGCGCACTCTCCGAGCAGGACGATCCCCGATCGCGCATTGAGCCCAGCTTTGAGCTGCCCGAGAAGACGATGCGAGCATGGGCCGGGGAAGACATCCTGACGCAAACTGACGGGCCGTCACCAGGTCCTTCACCTGGTGACGCCCTTCGCGCCGCTGGCAACACAGCTGATCCGCTCGACGAGGTCCATCGACAACTTGTCGACGCCCACGTTGCCCGAGCGCGATGACCGCAGACGCACCGCGGCGAGGGGAACAACGCGGGGTTCAGCCTGACGGCATAGTCGCCCGGTGCCCTACACCGTAAGGTCCACTCCCGTAGCCGATCGTCAGATTCCAAGGCTTCGGGGCGCCCGACGTACGGCGAGTTCGAGCAGGCGCTCGCTCGTCAGGGCTCCGCGGCGCTCACTACGACAGGCGCCACCCTCGGCGTTCTCGTGCGGCTGCCCGGCGAGGTTCGCAGCATGTCCGTAGCTCATGGCGTTCACTCTCTCGGTTTTCGTGCCTGGGGCACCTTAGCGGCCCGCCGGTAGGCTACTCCGGTGGCGGTCCGGAGCATGGTCGTCATCGGGGCCACCACCCGTCCCCCGACAGGGGACAGCAGCACCGCGGCCACATGTCGTTGCGTCTCACAGCGACACGCAGCCAAGGACCGGGTGATCGCCGATGCGCTGTCCAAGCTCATCACGGACGATGTGACGCCGATCAAGAAGGGCACGCGGAAGCGCGCGCCTCGCTCGGCGGGATGATGAAAGGGGGCCTCACTCGTCGTCCTCGCGTAGTGCGCGCATCTGCTCGACAACCTCGAACCAGAGAAACCGGTAGCGACTGCCCGGCGTCGTGACGGCCGGTGTCAGCTGTTCCTTGCTCACCCACCGAGCACCGCCCGCGGGATGACGCCGAGCCGCTCGGCGACCTCCCCCGATGTGAGCATCGGATCATCCGACACCGGTCACGTGATCAGCGCGTGTCGTTCCCCCTCGCGGCCGCCGCGGTGAGCATTCCCGCGAGCTCGGCGGCCTGACCGTCACTGAGCACAGCGTCGGTCGGCCGCTGCGCGTGGATCCCCGCCCGGTAGCTCTGCGCCG
Source organism: Actinomycetota bacterium (assembly GCA_030856045.1). GTDB lineage: Bacteria > Actinomycetota > Actinomycetes > Mycobacteriales > Pseudonocardiaceae > JALYQB01. Next base: position 464 of record JALYQB010000375.1, on the reverse strand, counting down.
GTCACCGGACGCCGCCGAACCGCTCGGCCTGCTCGACGTGCTCGGCGTGCTCGACGAGCAGCTCCGCCAGCTTCGTCGCCTCGGGCACGGTGAGGTCGACCCCCGCGGTGACCTCGACGAGCGCGCCCCCGCGCGCGTCCAGCTCGGCGGTGGTGACGAGCAGCGCCACCCCGACCGGCCCGCCGGGTACCGGCTCGACCAGCCGCAGCTCCACCCGTCCCGCCTCGGCGGGCGCGAGCGTGGTCTCAGGGCCGACGTGCGTGCCCTCGCCGCTGCGCTCAGGGTCGAACTGGCACGCCGAGCGGTCACACCAGACGCGGTGCACCCGCGGCCACGCCCCCCGCCCGGGGGCACCCGGTGGTGCGGGCAGCGGCTGTGGTGGCGCAGCCCGTAGCACCACCGGGCACTCCGTGCGCCTCGACGGGGCACCGCAGTAGCCGATGTCGGCGAACCGGCCACCGGTG
>JALYQB010000349.1 GCA_030856045.1 Actinomycetota bacterium | reverse complement strand
ATCGTCGGCGTCGGCGCCATGGAGTACCCCGCCTCGTTCCAGGGCGCGAGCGACGAGACCCTCGCCAACCTGGCGATCAGCAAGATCATCACGCTCACGTCGACCTACGACCACCGGATCATCCAGGGCGCGGAGTCCGGCGACTTCCTCCGCACCGTGCACCAGCTGCTCCTCGGCGAGCACGGCTTCTACGACAACGGCTTCGCCTCGCTGCGCATCCCCTACGAACCCGTGCGGTGGGTGCAGGACATCCCCGAGGGCGCGGTCGACAAGACCGCCCGGGTGCTGGAGCTGATCGACGCCTACCGCACCCGCGGTCACCTCATGGCCGACACCGACCCGCTGAACTACCGGCAACGCAAGCATCCCGACCTCGACGTGCTGCAGCACGGGCTGACGCTGTGGGACCTCGACCGCGAGTTCGCCGTGGGCGGGTTCGCGGGCCGGCAGCACATGAAGCTGCGTGACGTGCTGGGCGTGCTGCGCAACTCCTACTGCCGCAATACCGGCGTGGAGTACATGCATATCCTGGAGCCCGACGAGCGGGCGTGGCTCCAGCAGCGCGTCGAGCGCACACACGACACCCCGGACAACTCGGAGCAGAAGTACATCCTGTCCAAGCTCAACGCGGCCGAGGCGTTCGAGACCTTCCTGCAGACCAAGTACGTGGGGCAGAAGCGGTTCTCACTCGAGGGCAGCGAGACCGTGATCCCGCTGCTGGACGCCGTGCTGGACAAGGCTGCGGAGCACGAGCTCGACGAGGTCGTGCTGGGTATGCCGCACCGTGGGCGGCTCAACGTGCTCGCGAACGTCGTGGGCAAGCCGTACTCGCAGATCTTCCGCGAGTTCGAGGGCAACCTGGACCCGGGGCAGGCGCACGGTTCCGGCGACGTGAAGTACCACCTGGGCGCCGAGGGCAAGTACTACCGGATGTTCGGCGACGGCGAGACGACGGTGTCGCTGACGTCCAACCCGTCACACCTCGAGGCCGTCGACCCCGTGCTGGAGGGGATCGTCCGCGCGAAGCAGGACCTGCTCGACAAGGGGCCGGAAGGCTTCACCGTGCTGCCCGTGCTGATGCACGGCGACGCAGCGTTCGCGGGGCAGGGCGTGGTGGCGGAGACGCTGAACCTGTCGCTGCTGCGCGGATACCGCACCGGCGGCAGCGTCCACGTGATCGTGAACAACCAGGTCGGCTTCACGACCGCGCCGGAGTACGCGCGCTCGTCGCAGTACTGCACCGACGTCGCGAAGATGATCGGTGCGCCGGTGTTCCACGTGAACGGCGACGACCCCGAGGTCTGCGTCTGGGTGGCGAAGCTCGCCGTCGAGTACCGGCAGGTCTTCCGCAAGGACGTCGTGATCGACATGATCTGCTACCGCCGCCGGGGCCACAACGAGGGTGACGACCCGTCGATGACCCAGCCCGCGATGTACGACGTGATCGACGGCAAGCGCTCGGTGCGCAAGGTCTACACCGAGTCGCTGATCGGTCGCGGGGACATCTCGGTCGACGAGGCCGAGCGCGCGCTGAAGGACTACGCGCAGCAGCTCGAGCACGTCTTCAACGAGGTCCGCGAGCTGGAGAAGCGCCCGCCGTCGCCGAGCGAGTCCGTCGAGACCGAGCAGATCATCCCGCAGGGGCTGTCGACCGGCGTGGACCGTTCGGTGATCGAGCGCATCGGCGACGCGCACGTCAACCTGCCGGAGGGGTTCACGCCGCACTCGCGGGTGAAGCCGGTGCTGGAGAAGCGGGCGACGATGTCGCGGGAGGGCAATATCGACTGGGCTTTCGCGGAGCTCCTCGCGTTCGGCTCGCTGGCGATGGACGGGCGGCTGGTGCGCCTGTCCGGGCAGGACTCCCGGCGCGGCACGTTCGTCCAGCGGCACTCGGTGCTCATCGACCGCAGGACCGGTGCGGAGCACACGCCGCTGATGCACCTGTCCTCCGACCAGGCGAAGTTCCTCGCCTACGACTCGGCGCTCTCGGAGTTCGCCGCGGTCGGGTTCGAGTACGGCTACTCGGTCGCGAACCCCGACGCGCTGGTCTTGTGGGAGGCGCAGTTCGGGGACTTCATCAACGGCGCGCAGTCGATCATCGACGAGTTCATCTCCTCGGGCGAGGCGAAGTGGGGCCAGCACTCCGACGTCGTGCTGCTGCTGCCGCACGGCCACGAGGGGCAGGGCCCGGACCACACGTCGGGCCGGATCGAGCGGTTCCTGCAACTGTGCGCCGAGGGCTCGATGACCGTCGCGCTGCCGTCCACGCCGGCGAACTACTTCCACCTGCTGCGCCGCCACGCACTCGACGGGGTGCACCGTCCGCTCGTGGTGTTCACGCCGAAGTCGATGCTGCGGCTCAAGGCCGCGGTGAGTCCGGTGGACGCCTTCACGTCCGGGCGGTTCTCCTCGGTGCTCGACGACCCGATGATCGCGGACCGCGACAACGTCCGGCGGGTGCTGCTGTGCAGCGGCAAGATCAGCTACGAGCTCAACCTCGCGCGGCAGAAGCGGAACATCGACGACATCGCGATCGTGCGCGTCGAGCAGCTGTACCCCGTGCCGAAGCGACGGCTCAGCCAGGCCCTCGACCGGTACCCGAACGCCGACGACGTGCGGTGGGTGCAGGAGGAGCCGGCGAACCAGGGCGCATGGCCGTTCTACGGGCTCGCGCTGCCGGAGCTGATGCCCGAGCGGCTCGGGAAGCTCACCCGGGTCTCCCGGCGTGCGATGGCCGCGCCGTCCGCAGGGTCGGGCAAGGTGCACGAGGTGGAGCAGCAGGAACTGATCGCGCAGGCCCTGGAGCACTGACCCACCGGGAGTGTCGGCTGGATCCGTACGGTCGGTAGCCGCAGCGTGCTGTCACGCCGCGTCGATGGTGAGGGCACCGACCGCGCTGGGCTCGGGAACGGGACAGCCATCCTCGCGCAAACCGTCGACGTGGAGCTGCACCGCCTCGTGCATGTTGCCGACGCATTCGTCGTAACTACCCCCGGCGGACACACAGCCCGGTAGATCAGGGCTCCACGCGCTGTGCCCGCCGACCTCGTCCCGCTCGATGACGATCACGTATCCGTGCACGCCGTGCGCCCCCGCGGGTGCAACGTGTCGCTCAACTGATCTCGCCTACCTTCCTCGGCACCGCGCCTCCCCCTGCCGCGAGGAATGCTGGCCGGCACGCCTGAGGTGATCACTGTTCCGCGACCGGATGAGTCGCTAGGCGGTACGGAATGTCGCGAATCGGTGATCATGGTGAGGGACGCGCCTGCGCCCGGCGCTGTCGAGCACGCGGTCGCCGAGTTCACGGCATCGAGACACCGCTGTGTGGAGTCCGCGGCGCTGGCGCAGCGCATCTCCAGCTGCCAGCATGTCCGGGCGGTCCCGTACGCCGTGTCGGGCATGCGACAGCCGAGGCGGGATGAGGAGGACTGGTGTACTTCACGGACCGCGGGATCGAGGAGCTCGAGGAGCGCCGCGCCGGCGAGCAGATCCCCACGGAGCGGCTGGCCGCGCGGCTGCGTGCGTTCGTCGACTCGAACCCAGAGTTCGAGGACGCGGTGGATCGGTTCGCCACCTTCCTCGCGCGCGACGACGCCGACGACATCGACGATTGAGGAGCCGTGCCCCCGCTGGCCGAGGTGCGGGGTTGCGCCTCACAGTGACGTCACGTGGCGCTTCGATTCCGGCGCCTGGTACCTCGGCCCGGTCAGCGGCATGAGCGGACGGGCGAGTGCGCACTGGATTCACGTCTGGATCGGGCCGGGCCGGCAGGTCGGGTGGCTTCTACGAGAGCCGGAATCCCCATCAGTCACGCTTCAACAGCGTGCCGGTGTACTGTCACCCTGCCTTCCCCCCAACCTCGGGACTGATTTGGAGATGCCCAGGCTACCGACGCCGTTCACCGGAGAGTCCGCGGAGCAACCGGGCAGGTCGCTGAGCACGTGCTGTATGCGGCTGGTTTGCGACGGGTCCGATCTCGGGCTCCGGTCGGCCGTCGGCTGGACCGCGGCGCACAGCTTGCTCGCCGACCTGCTCGGCCATGGGGTGCGATCCCGTCCGCGCGATTGAGCGCGGCCAGCCGCTCCGCGGCGTCGGTATGGGTCGGCGGTCGCTGCGGCGGCGTCTGTAGTAGTGTCAGGCGGTGGCTCGCCATTGTTTACGGCGCGTTCGGCCGCGCGGTGTTGCCGAAGATTGCCGAGTCAAAGCGCTGATTCCGATGGTGACGAACCATGACGCGACTACTGCCGCACCCCAGAAGAGCAGCTCCAGGACCGCGATCTCGGTCAGGGCGTACAGGATCGGGGCCACGCCGAACGCAACGGCTACGATCGCAACGACAGTGTTCACCACAGGGTGGGTCAATGTGCGCCCACTGAGCCATGCCAGTGCGGCCACCGAGAAGCCAACCAGCGGATAGGCCACGACTGCCAGCCCGTAGTGCGCATACAGGACCGGTGTCGTCTGGCCAGCGAGCAGCTCATCACGGTCGACGAACGCCATGAGATGCGGGATCGCCTGGATCACATACAGTCCGAGGGCCACCGTCACCCATAAGGCCGCCCGGCGAGCGCCTTTCGTCAGTCCGCGAAGCGCTGGGTCACCTGTCGTATGGCTCCTGACGAACGCGATCATGCCGATGAGCAGCACAGCCATACCAGCAAGGCTGAGCGCGTGTGCCGGGATCCATAGCGGATCAGCGAGTTCTGTGGCCACGGCCTGTTGCTCCTCCAGCCCCGAAGCGGGGACCGGGTGTAGCAACTCACCAACGAAGAGCAGGGCACCTCCGATGATCGACAGCCATGCCCAGGTCCCTCCTCGGGGTGCTAACGTGCTGCTCACGGGCCACATGATGACACGCCCGACGTTGGCGGACTACTGTCTCCCGCTGGCGACGCTGTGCCGCTGTCTGAGGGTGAGCTGGTCGGCGGCCGAACTCGGGGCGCACCTGGTCAGCCTGCCCCGCCGGTACCGCCGCAGGGTCGACACGCCGCAGCCGTTCCGGCATCGCTGAGCGCGGAGAACCACCGTGAGGTGGCCGCGGTGTCCGAGCGTGATCCGGGGGCGCTCACCGACCTGCTCGAGGTCGAGGTCGCCGCCCTGCTCGAAGCGTTCGGCGAGGACGGCGAGCAGCCGGTGTGGTACTTCACCGTTCAGCACACCGTGGCCGGTGTCGGCGCAATCCTGCTCGGTGAGCTTCTGCTGCACGGTCTGGACCCGGCCCGCGCCTGCGGGCGGTCCTGGCCGATTACCCGGGCGCAGGCGCTGGCCTGCCTTCGGGGTGTCCTGCCCGCGATCGTCTTGGCGGTCGATGCGGACGCCGCCCCGAAGGTTCGTGTCCCCACCAGCTTCCACATGAAGCTCCACCTGAACCCCACAATCACCGAAAACCCGGGTCAGTGACTTACAACGGGTTCGTCGGGCGCAGGCTGCTCTCTTGCGTAGCACGCCGACCGGCAGATCACGGCATCGGTCGTGCGCCGGCAGGGCCTCGACCTGGTGCGTGACTGGCGTGCGTTCCTGGAAGCACCGGAGCAGTACCGACGCCACCTCTGAAAATGCGTACACGCACCGCCGGACCGCGCGACACGCGCCACCGGACCCGCGGACACGCACCACCAAACCGGCGGACACGCCGGGGGTGGGTTACCAGGCGTATGCCTCTGGGGCCGGTTGCGGGCCGTTGGGGCCCGGGGGCGGGAAGAGCTCGTCGAGCTTCGCGAGCACGTCCGGGTCGAGAGTGATCTCCACGGCGCGCAGCGAGGAGTCCAGGTGCTCCGCGGTGCGCGGCCCGACGATCGGCGCGGTGACACCCTCCTGGTGCAGCAGCCACGCGAGCCCGACGTTCGCCGGGTTTTCACCGAGGTCGGCGCACAGCTTCTCGTAGCCCTCGATCCGGTCGCGGTTGGCCTCGAGTGCCGCCGCTGACCGGCCGCTGTTGCCCCGCGAACCGCCGCCCTCACGCTGCTTGCGCAGCACGCCGCCGAGCAGCCCGCCGTGCAGCGGTGACCACGGGATCAGCCCGAGCCCGTACGAGCGCGCCGCAGGCAGCACCTCGAGCTCCACCCACCGGGTCAGCAGGTTGTAGATCGACTGCTCGCTGACCAGCCCGCCGAACTCCTGGCGTCGCGCGGCCTCCTGCGCCGCGGCGATGTGCCAGCCCGCGAAGTTCGACGATCCACAATAGATGATCTTGCCCTGCTGCCGCAGCACCGACATGGCCTCCCACACCTCGTCCCACGGCGTGTCCCGGTCGACGTGGTGCATCTGGTACAGGTCGATGTGATCGGTCTGCAGTCGCCGCAGCGACGCGTCGCACGCGCGGCGGATGTTCAGCGCGGAGAGCTTGTGGTCGTTGGGCCAGTCCCCCATCGACCCGTACAGCTTCGTGGCGATGACGGTGCGGTCGCGACGCCCGCCGCCGTAGGCGAACCACCGGCCGATGATCTGCTCGGTGACGCCCTCACCCTTCTTCCAGCCGTACACGTTGGCCGTGTCGAAGAAGTTCAGCCCGTGCTCAAGGGCACGGTCCATGATGGCGTGGCTGTCCTCTTCGGACGTCTCCGGGCCGAAGTTCATCGTCCCCAGACAGAGGCGGGACACCGACAGGCCGCTGCGGCCGAGCTGCGTGTACTCCATGACCCCAGGGTCGCACCGGTCGGTGACGTCCGCCCCCGGAGGGGACGTGCGAAGGCCACGCGGTGCAAAGAGATCTCCTCAGCGACTGCTCTGCTCCGGTCTACCCGGCCAGTATTGAAGCGGCGGAACGGATCGGCCGCCCGACGGGCAGCCGCCGGGGCGGCTCACCGTCGATGACGGTCTCACCGTCGACGACATACCCACCGCACTCCGCCCGACGATGCAGCCGCTCGCCGAGCGCGATCAGCCGCCGTGCACAGTCGTGCTGCTCCCCAGCCTCGGCGCTGCCGTCCATCATCCGCATCGCCAACGACGGAACATCGGAGTTCAGACGTGCCAGCTCGGCCAACAGCTCCCGATCCTCCCGGGTCATGGGTGTGTCCTCATCCCGATCTGCCAGGTTGCCGTCTCAGTGGTGGACGTCATCGAACTCACCGTTCTTGGCGCCGGCCAGAAAGGCGGTCATCTCGCCGCTGCTGAAGATCAGGGCAGGACCACTCGGATCGCGAGAATTACGCACCGCGACGTCACCACCATCGAGTGAAGCGAGCTCCACACAGTTACCCAGCTTGCCGCTGCGGCGACTCTTGCGCCATGCAGCACCAGCGAGGAACGCGCCTGACATGCCGTTGCGGGTCTCGTTCGTCATGGTCCCCACCACCCCGTCCTCGAAGATGCACGTGCATTTGGGAGAGCGTTCGCGTGAACGCTAGCGCAAGCGCGAATGCACGTGCAAGTGGGAGGACGGATGCAGGTGCTGGCGATGGGAGCCGGTCGGCTGGCGGAGCTCAGAGCTCGGTGCGCAGCTTCGTCAGCAGCTCCCGGGTCTGATCGGGAGTCTCGGCGTCCACCATCAGCCGGTCGGCGATCCTGCTGTAGAGCTCGACCTCCGCGCGCTTGTCCAGGTAGAGCGCGCCACTGAGGTGCTCGATGTAGACGATATCGGGCAGATCGGGCTCGGCGAACCGGAGCATGGTGAACGAGACCTCAGCCGTGTACCCGCTGCGCCGGTATGGCACGACCTGCAGCGTGATGTGGGGCAGCCGGGTGAGCTCGCAGAGATGGTCGAGCTGGGCCAGCATCACGTTCCTGCCACCGACCGGCCGGTGCAGGACGGACTCGTCGATCAGCGCCCAGAACCGGGGCGCATCGGGCCGGGCGAGCAGCTTCTGCCGACGCATCCGTAACGCGACCCGGCGTTCGGCATCGCTCGCCGACTCCAGCCCATAGCCACTCGCGATCGCCCTCGCGTAGTCCTCGGTCTGCATCAGGCCAGGAATGAACTGCAGCTCGTGAGTGTAGATCCGTTCGGCCGACTCCTCCAGCCCGACGTAGTCCTGGAACCAGTCGGGCATCAGATCGGTGTAGCGCTGCCACCAGCCGGGCTCGTTGGAACGCTTGACCAGATCGAGAAAAGCCTCGCGTTCGGCGGGGTCGGCCACACCGTACATGGTGAGCAGGTCTGCGACGTCCCGCTCCTTGAAGCCGACCCGGCCGAGCTCGAGCCGGCTGATCTTCGAGGCCGAACCACGGATGGCGTAGCCGGCGTCCGGGCGGGAGATCTCGGCAGCCTCCCGCAGCCAGCGTAGCTGAGCGCCCAACACGATGCGGCGGACGGTGGGGTCACCACCCTGATCAACGCCACGACCACCACCGGATGAGTCAGGCGGCTCAGCTGAGACCATGGTTCCTCCTCCCGATCCTCGTGCGCGACCGCGCGGATCCGTCGGAACCTACACCGCAGCAGCCCGGGTGTGATCCGACACCGTCGGTTGCGCTCCAGGCATACGGCGCTACGCTCGTGACGCCGCGCTTCCGCGATGTAACGTTCTGTGAGGTCCTGATGCCCAGTCTCGCCGCGTCACAGTCGGACGCCCCAGCCCACATCGACACCACCAAGGCGAATATCGCCAGGGTCTACGACGCGGCTCTGGGCGGCAAGGACAACTACGAGGTCGACCGCGAGGTCGTCCAGGGGCTCCAGCACGTGGCACCGGAGATCGGCCGGTTCGCCTGGGATCATCGGAACTTCCTGATCCGCGTGACCCGCTTCGTCGCCAGCCAGGCGGGCGTCACCCAGTACCTCGACTGTGGATCGGGGTTGCCCACGGCGGAGAACACCCACCAGGTCGCCCAGCGGATCCAGCGGGATGCGCGCGTCGTGTACGTCGACAACGACCCGGTGGTGCTCGCGCACGGCCGGGCGCTGCTCGAGGAGAACGACCAGACCCACTTCAGTGCGGCCGACATCTTCCAGCCACGCGAGATCCTCGATAACGAGGTCGTGCGCGCCCACCTCGACTTCTCCGAGCCGATCGCACTGTTTCAGCTCGGGACGCTGCACCACTACAACGGCGAGCGCAGCCCGGCCGACATCATGCGAGAGTACGTCGATGCCCTGCCCTCGGGTTCCTACGTGGCGCTCAGCCACTTCCTTGATCCGGAAAATGAGGACAGCGCACTCGTGAGACGGCTGGAGGATGCCTTCGTGCACAGCTCTCTGGGCAGCGGGTGGTTCCGCACCCGCGCCGAGATCTTGAGCATGTTCCCCGGCCTCGAAATGATCGAACCAGGTCTGACCCTGTGTGCCGACTGGTGGCCCGACGGGCCGCGGCTCAAGCCGCTGGAGCCGGCGCAACGCTGCATCGCCGGTGCCGTCGGCCGCAAGCCCTGAGACCGCGGCGCGCGGCCATCAGCTGAGGTTGGCAACGACCTCTTTCGCAAGGTCGGCGGGCACGGCGCGCTCCTCGGTGATGCGGCGGTTGAGGTCGGTCAGCATGTCGGTGGTCAGCGCGGCGGACACCGAGTTCAGCGCGTCGACGCCCTCCTCCGGCAGCGCGCCCGAGCGCACCAGCGGCAGGATGTTCTGCGCCGGGTACATCTGCTGCGGGTCCGCCAGCTCCACCCACCCGTTCGCCTCGATGTCCGGCGACGTGGTGAACAGGTTCACCACCTGTGCCTGCCCGCTGCGCAGCGCCTCGAGGGTCACCGGACCGCCCGCGTCGGTGGCGATGATCTGCTGGAAGGTGCAGCCGTAGGTCTCGGCGATCGGCTCGGTCCAGCGCACCGGCCACTCGCCGGCCGCACCGAGGACGAACTGGCCGCACAGCGGGCCGAGCTGGTCCATACCCGTGAGCCCGAACTGCCCGGCGGTCTGCTGGGTCACCACCAGCACGTCGGAGTCCTGCGCCGCCGAACGCTCGAGCACCTCGAGCCCGGCCGGCAGCGCCTCCCGCAGCGCCGCGTACACGTCATCCGGGGTGGTCGCGGTGAAGTCCGGGGCGAACGACTGCAGCAGATTGCCCGAGTACTCCGGCATCACGGTCAGCGACCCATCCTGCAGCGCCTGGTTGGTGATCTCACGGGAACCCAGCCGGGGCCGCGTCTCGACCGCCACGCCCGCCTGCCGCAACGCCTCCGCGTAGATCTCCATCACCAGCTCGCTCTCGGCGAAGTCGGCCGAGCCGACCACCACGGTGCCGCCACTCTCCGAACCGCCACCACCACCGCGCAGCGGGTCGGACGAGCCGCCGCACGAGGCGACGAGCAGCGCCACCGCGGCTACGGCGATCAGACCAGGAGTCCGCTTCATTCGATCCGTCCCTCCGGTTGTCGGGGCCCGTCGCCCCGGAGTCTCAGGTCCGGCCGGCGGCGCCCGCCGCCAGCCGCAACCCGGTCGGTACCACCAGCCGCTGCACCCGGCCGAGCACCAGGTCCAGCAGCACGGCCAACAGCGCGGTGAGCAACGCGGCCGCCAGCATCTGCGCGTAGTCCACGACGCGCAGCCCGTCGAGCAGCAGCCGTCCCAGCCCGCCGAGCCCGACGTAGGCGGCGACGGCGGCGGTGGCCACGACCTGCAGCACCGCGTTGCGCACCCCGCCGAGCAGCAGCGGCAGCGAGCCGGGCAGCTCAACCTGGACGAGCTGCTGCCACGGCGTCATGCCCATGCCGCGGGCGGCGTCCACCACGTCGCGCTCGACGCTCTGCACGCCCGCGTAGGTGCCCGCCAGGATCGGGGGGACGGCCAGCATGACCAGCGCGATGATCGTCGACACCCTCGGGTTCGGCACCAGCAGGAACAGGAACGTGACCAGGCCCAGGGTGGGCAGCGCGCGCATCGCGTTCGCCGCTCCGACCAGGACGATCCCGCCGCGGTTCGTGTGCCCGATGACCAGCCCCAGCGGCACCGCGATCACGGACGCGAGCAGCACGGTGATCACGGTGTAGTAGAGGTGCTCGAGTACCCGGATGGGCACCCCGGAAGGTCCGGTCCAGTGGGCACTGTCACCGAGCCAGGCCAGCAGCTCCGAGAGGATCACGACGCCAGGGCTCCGAGCCGGGTCCACGGCGTCAGGCCTCGGCGCACCACCACCAGCAGCACGTCGATGATCAGGGCGAGGACGAGGGTGAGGACGATGCCGATCAGGATCGGCGCCTCGTAGCGGGTCTGGAAACCCTCGGTGAACAGCTGCCCGAGCCCGCCCACGCCGATCAGCGCACCCACGCTGACCAGGCTGATGTTGCTCACCGTGGCCACCCGCACCCCCGCGATCAGGACCGGGACGGCCAGCGGCAGCTCGACCGCCGCGAAGCGACGCGCCGGGCGGTAGCCCATCGCCGTCGCGGCCGCCACCACGTGCGCGGGCACCGCGTCCAGCGCGTCCATGACGGGGCGGATCAGCAGCGCCGCGGTGTAGACGGTCAACGCCACCACTACATTGAGCGGGTCGAGGATACCGGTGCCCAGGATGCCCGGCATCACGACGAACAGCGCCAGCGACGGCACCGTGTACAGCACGTTCGCCGTGCCCTGGACCGCGTTGCGCACCGTCCGACGGCTGCGTGCCGCCGAGCCGAGCGGCACCGCGATCGCGAGCCCGGCGAACACCGGGACGATCGCGAGGTACACGTGCTCGCCGAGCAGGCCCACGACCTTGTCCCGGTTGCTCGGGCTGCTGAGGTAGAACCCGATCTCCCCGAGCATCAGCCGGGCTCCGACGCCAGGTGGCCCCGGTCCCGCAGCACGGCGAGCACCTCCTCGGCCACCACCGCCCCGACCGCGGCCCCATCGTCGTCGACCACCACGCCGAGCCCGGACGGCGATGACAGCGCGGCGTCCAGTGCGCCCCGCATCGGGCCGCCCCGGCGGTGCAGCGAGCCCCCCGCCCGCAGCTGGTCCTCGGTGACGGGTCCGTCAGCGGCGCCGGGCTCTAGCCAGCCGCGAGGCCTGCCGTCGACGTCGAGCGCGAGCCACCAGCCGTCGCCCGCGGGTGTCGACCCGATCCGCACCGTCGGCAGCTCGTGCATGGGCAGCCCCTCGGAGTCGGCGAACGACAGGCCCCGGTACCCGCGGTCGCGACCGATGAACCCGGCGACGAAGTCGTCCGCGGGCTCGGTCAGGAGCCGCTGTGGCGGGCCGTACTGCGCGAGCACCCCGCCCTGGCGGAACACGGCCACCGCGTCACCGACCTTGATCGCCTCATCGATGTCGTGGGTGACGAACAGGATCGTCTTGCCGAGCTCGCCCTGCAGCCGCAGCAGCTCCTCCTGCAGGCCGTCGCGCACGACCGGGTCGACGGCGCTGAACGGCTCGTCCATGAGCAGCACGGGCGGGTCCGCGGCGAGCGCGCGCGCCACCCCGACGCGCTGCTGCTGCCCGCCGGAGAGCTGCGCGGGGTAGCGCCTGCCCGCCTCGGCGGACAGCCCCACCAGATCCAGCAGCTCCGCGGCCCTCGACCGGGCGGCGCGGCGCGTCGCCCCCGTCAGCCGGGGAACCGTCGCGACGTTGTCCAGCACGGTGCGGTGCGGGAAGAGCCCGGCCTGCTGGATGACGTAGCCGATGCCGCGGCGCAGCTCGGCAGGCTGCCGGGAGGTCACGTCCGCACCGTCGATCGACACGGTGCCGCTCGTCGGGTCGACCATGCGGTTGACCATGCGCAACGACGTGGTCTTGCCGCACCCGGAGGGCCCCACCAAGACCGTGATCCGGCCGTCCTCGGCCACCAGGTCCAGCT
>JALYQB010000348.1 GCA_030856045.1 Actinomycetota bacterium | reverse complement strand
CGGGCGATGAGCGCGGGCGACGTCGGCCACGTCCGTCCGGGGTAGCGTGGCGGCACGATGCGCCCACCGAGCGGGCGAGGAGGAGCCGTGGCCTACCCCGAGGAGCTGCTCGCCGCCGACGAGCACGTCGTGGTCCACAAACATCCGCACTGGAAGATGCTCGTCGTCCCGGTGCTGGGGTTCCTGCTGCTCGTCGCGCTGTGCAGCTACGCCGCCGCGTTCATCGCGGGACAGTCCTGGGAGCTCTACGGCTGGCTCGCGCTGGGCGTCATCGGGGTGGTCGTGCTGGTGTGGTTCACGATCGTCCCGCTGCTGCGCTGGCGCACCACGCACTTCGTGGTCACCAGCCGCCGGGTCCTGGTGCGCGAGGGCGTGCTCACCCGCAGCGGGATCGACATCCCCCTCGACCGCGTGAACACGGTCCAGTTCCGCCGCACGCTCGTCGGGCGGCTTCTGGGGTGCGGCACGCTGAGCATCGAGTCGGCGTCCGACGAGCCGCTCGAGTTCGACGACATCCCCGGCGTCGAGGCGGTGCACGCCGTGCTCCACCAGCAGGTGAACCCCGATCCGCCCGCGCCGCGCACGAGCCGATGGCGGCGATGACCCGCTCGCTGGGCCTGCCTGCCGTCCACCCCGGCGACGGGTTGCCGGCGCGGGTCACGATCTGGGAGGTCGGGGCGCGCGACGGGCTGCAGAACGAGCGGTCCGTCGTCGACGTCGCGGTGAAGGCCGAGTTCCTCGACCGGCTGGCAGCCGCCGGGCTCGGCGTGCTGGAGACCACGAGCTTCGTCCACCCGAGCTGGGTTCCGCAGCTCGCCGACGCCGCGGAGCTGCTGCGGGTGCTGCCGCGCCGCGACGGCGTGCGCTATCCCGTGCTGGTGCCCAACGACCGCGGACTCGACCGTGCGCTGGCGGCCGGGGTCACCGAGATCGCGGTGTTCGGGTCCGCGACCGAGAGCTTCGCCGAGCGCAACCTCAACACCACCCTCGACGAACAGTTCACGATGATCGGCCCGGTGGTGGGCAGGGCGCGCGCCGAGGGCCTCGACGTGCGCGGCTACGTCTCGATGTGCTGGGGCGACCCGTGGGAGGGCGCGGTGCCCGTCGACCAGGTCGTCGCCGTCGGACGGCGGCTGCTGGACATGGGCTGCTCGCAGCTGTCGCTCGGCGACACCATCGGCGTCGCCACGCCCGGTCACGTCGACGCACTGATCGGGGGATATCTGCGCGCCGGGGTGCCCGTCGACGCGCTCGCCGTCCACTTTCACGACACCTACGGCCAGGCGCTGGCCAACACGCTGGCCGCCCTGCACCGCGGGGTGTCGACAGTGGACGCCTCGGCGGGCGGGCTCGGCGGGTGCCCGTACGCGGAGTCCGCCACCGGCAACCTCGCCACCGAGGACCTGGTGTGGATGCTCGATGGACTGGGCGTGGCGCACGGCGTCGACCTGGACGCACTAGTGACGACCAGCGCGTGGCTGGCCGAGCAGCTCGGGCGGCCGTCGCCGTCGCGCGTGGTGTGTGCGCTCGCCGGGCGAGCAGCGATCAGACGACCTCGTTGAGCTTGCCGGTGGCGACGTCGAACACGAAGCCGCGGATGTTGTCCTTCTTCGGCACGAACGGGTTCGCCTTGATGCGGGCGATCGACTGCCGGACGTCGGCGTCGAGGTCGGGGAAGGCCTCGGCGGCCCACTGGGGCTTGATGCCGGTGTCGTCCTGGATCGACTTCTTGAAGTCGTCGTCGCTGAACGTGAGCATCCCGCAGTCCGTGTGGTGGATGAGGATGATCTCTTCGGTGCCGAGCAGCCGCTGGCTGATGGCGAGCGAGCGGATCGCGTCGTCGGTGACGACGCCGCCCGCGTTGCGGATGACGTGGGACTCGCCGTCGTTCAGACCCAGGATCGCGTAGACGTTGAGCCGGGCGTCCATGCACGCCACGACGGCGGTGCGCTTGCCGGGGGGCATGGGCAGTGGGCCCTCGAAGGTCTCGGCGTAGCGGGCGTTGTTGGCGAGCAGCTCGTCGGTGACGGACACAGATGTCTCCTGAAAGGGACGTGGTCGGGTCAGGGCGGGGTCGGTCGCGCGCGCCGATGCGGTCGCGGGCGACCTACCGACAGAACACGTCGAACGCGTGCACGCGGCGGCTCGGCCAGAACGGGCTCGAGCTCGGTGCGCCACATGCAGCCATCCTCACGTGTGCATGGCCGCCGGGGCAAGACCTTCACGCCGACGCGCTGCAGTCAGCCCAGCAGAAGCAATGCGGCGTCGTGCAGCAGTCCGTTCGACGACAGCGCCGTACCGTTGTCGTGGCGAGCGACGCCGTCGAGGTCGGTGAACCGCCCGCCGGCCTCCTCGACGATCACCTGCACCGCGGCGACGTCCCACGCGCTCACGACCGGCTCGGCGGCGAGGTCGATGGCGCCCTCCGCGACCAGGCAGTGCTGCCAGAAGTCGCCGAACGCGCGGTTCTCCCAGCAGGCGTCGACAAGGGCGAGGT
This sequence comes from Actinomycetota bacterium, assembly GCA_030856045.1. Classification (GTDB taxonomy): domain Bacteria; phylum Actinomycetota; class Actinomycetes; order Mycobacteriales; family Pseudonocardiaceae; genus JALYQB01. The sequence goes on along the minus strand of JALYQB010000348.1, from coordinate 1,781 downwards.
ACGCGTCACGGCTGCGGTAGGTCACCCACGTGCCGAGGTGCGTCGTCGACACGTACGCATCGGCGAGGTCCGCGACCCCGGACACCGCGATGGCGCGCTCCGCTCCGTCCGGGTCGGTGGTACGCGCCCCCGCGCCGCGCGTCGCCCACCACCGCCTGCCCAGCGCGGGCGCGCTGACGACGCCCACCTCGGACCGCCCGTCGACGACGAGGGCGATCAGCGTCGCCCACACGGGCACGCCGCGCAGGAAGTTCTTGGTGCCGTCGATGGGGTCGAGGACCCAGGTGCGACCGCGGGTGGCGGTGCCGCCGCGCTCCTCGCCCACCACGGCGTCGCCCGGCCGGTGCTCGGCGAGCACCGCGCGGAGGGCGTCCTCCACGGCGAGGTCCGCGTCGGTGACGGGGGTGCGGTCGGGTTTGTGCGCCACGTGCAGGTCCCGGGCGCCGGCCCGGGCCTGCGTGATGCCGTCGGCCGTCGCGGCCAACGAGAGCGCCAGCGCCAGGTCATCGGTCACGGCCGGAATCGTCGCACGGGCCTACGCTGACGGGCGTGACGACCGTGCTGCTCGCCGAGGACGACGCCGCGATCGCGGAGCCGCTGTCGCGCGCACTGCAGCGGGAAGGTCACCACGTCGTCGTCGTGGCGGACGGTCCCGCGACGCTGCACCACGCCGGTGACGGTGAGGTCGACCTGCTCGTCCTCGACCTGGGACTACTCGAGATGGACGGCCTCGACGTGTGCCGCAGGCTGCGCCGGTTCCGTCCCGACCTGCCGGTGCTGATGCTCACCGCCCGGACCGACGAGGTCGACTTCGTGGTCGGGCTCGACGCCGGTGCCGACGACTATGTCGGCAAGCCGTTCCGGCTGGCGGAGCTCATGGCCAGGGTGCGCGCGCTGCTGCGGCGCAGCGTGCCCGATGTGCTGGAGGTGGCCGGGGTGCGGATGGAGCTCGCCGCGCGGCGGGTGCTGGTCGAGGGTGACGAGGTGGCGCTCGCGAACAAGGAGTTCGAGCTGCTGCGCGTGCTGCTGCACCGCGCGGGCCAGGTCGTGAGCCGGGGCGAGATCCTGCGCGACGTGTGGAACGCCCCGGAGCTCAAGACGTCGAAGACGCTGGACATGCACATGTCCTGGCTGCGCCGCAAGATCGGCGGTGCCCGGATCGCGACGGTGCGTGGGGTGGGCTTCCGCTTCAACCTCTCGTGAGTGGCTGTGCTGGTCGGCGGCAAGCCGCGCCTTCGCAACGCCACTCACAGAAGTAGCGTGCTGGCGTGCGGCGGCGGATCCTGCAGTCCACGGTGCTCGTGGTCACGATCACCGGGCTGGTCCTCGGCGTGCCGCTGGGGTTCACCACGTGGCGCCTGGTCGAGGACTTCACCCGCGCCGGGCTGCTCGCGCGGCTCGAACAGGTCGTGGCCACGCTCGACGGGCAGCCGCTGACCGCGGACCTCTCCGCCGTGGCGCTCGCGCTGCCGCCACAGGGCCGCCTCGTCGTCGACTCCCCCCGCGGTCGTAAGGCACTCGGGCCGGACCCGGGTGAGGGTGCGGTGTCCGAGGCCCTGCCGATGGCGGCGCGCGGCCGGGTCACCCTCGCCGTTCCCGGCGACCAGATGCGGCGCACGCAGCGGCAGGTCACCGCGGTCGTCGCGCTGCTGGTGGTGCTGTCCATCGCCACCGGGGCGACTGTTGCGACCGTGACCGCCGGGCGCCTCGCCGGACCGTTGCAGGACGTGGCCGAACGCGCCGCGCGCCTCGGGGCGGGGGACTTCCGGCCGGTGCGGCGG
>JALYQB010000328.1 GCA_030856045.1 Actinomycetota bacterium | reverse complement strand
GCCAAGGCCACCACCCTGGGTATCGCGTTCCACCAGGCGGAGCTGTTCGGCCTGGCCAACCAGATCGGGCTCACCGCGCTCGCCGCCGGGCTGATCGTGCTCATCGCGGCCGGATACCGCATGTGGTGGCTGCGCCGTCCCGCGGGCGGGCTCGGCGCCCCGCCACCGCTGGGTCCGCTGCTGCGCAGCGCGCCGGTCCCGGTCCTGCTCGGCCTGGGGTTGCTGCTGGTGCTGCTGCCCACCCTGGGTGTGGCGTTCCTACTCTTGCTGGTGTTCGAGCAGCTCGTGCGCGCTCTCCGGCGCCGGAAAGGAGCAGATCATGCGGTGTGACCCGGTCCGCGAGGCGCTGTCCGCCATGCTCGACGCAGAAGAGCCCGGCCTCGCCCAGGCCGAGGTCGCGCGACCTCGGCCTGCTCGACTCCGCGCTGCACCGACCCGGGTCGTCGTTCTTCGGCACGGCGGTCTACCCGGAGCTCGTACTCAAGGCCGCAGCATTGTTGCAGTCGATCGCGAAGAACCATCCCCTGATCGACGGGAACAAGCGACTCGCGTGGCTGCGACCGTTGTCTTTCTCGATCTCAACGGGCATCGCTGCACTCTCGACCGGCCGACCGCAGTGCAGCTCGTCCTCGACGTGGCGAAGGACGACCTCGACATCGCCGAGGTCGCGGCTCGTCTCGCGATCGAGCCTGGGTAAGAGCCTGCGTGGCACGGACTGCTACCAGCGTGCGCGCACCTGTCGCGGCGGCGACGGCCGCCAGCCGGGCACGAGGGTTCCGAGCAGCGCTGTCAGCGGCGGGACTCGTGGGCGAGGATCGCGAGCTGGATCCGGTTCCTGAGGTCCAGCTTGGTGAGGGCACTGGAGATCGTCGCCTTGATGCTGGACGTCGAGAGGTACAGCCGCTCGGCGATCTCGGCGTTGCTCAGCCCGTCGGCCACGGCGAGCGCGACGTCACGCTCCCGGTCGGTGAGCAGGCGCATCCGCGCCCCGGCCTTCCCCGCCGACCCCGCGTCGGGCGGGGCCTGCTCCGCGGCGAGAGCGATCAGCCGGCGGGTCACGCTCGGCGAGAGCACCGGGTCACCCGCAGCGGCGCGGCGCACCGCCTCGACGATCTCCGCGGGTGGGGTGTGCTTGAGCAGGAACCCGGCCGCCCCGGCGCGCAGGGCGGCGAGCACGGTCTGGCCGACATCGAACGTGGTCAGGACGACGACGGCGGGCTGCGCTCCGTCCCGACCGGTGACGCTCCGGGTCGCGGCGATGCCGTCGAGCACCGGCATCCGGATGTCCATGAGCACGACGTGCGGGTCGAGCCGGCTCACCGCGTCGAGGACCTCGGCGCCGTCGGCGGCCTCGCCCACGACGTCGATGTCGCCCGCCCCGGTGAGCATCATGGCCAGCCCCGCCCGGACCAGGGGGTCGTCGTCGACGAGCAGTACCCGGATCACGGGCTCGACGGTATCCGCGCGGCCAGCCGGAACTGACCGCCGCTCACCTCGCGGGTCAGCTCGCCACCGTGCAGCGCGACCCGCTCGGCGAGCCCGGTGAGGCCCGCCCCGGCGCCCGGGATCTCGCTCGTGGTCACGCCGAGCGGTGCCGGGTTGGCGATCTCGACGGTCACCGCGCCGCCCGGGCCACCACCCCGCACCGTCACCTGCACCTCGGGAGCGTGCTTGCGGGCGTTGGTGAGGCCCTCCTGCACGACCCGGTAGATCGTGCGCTGCAGTTGGGGGCGCAGCTCCGGCACCTGCAGCACGTCTCGTAGCTCCTCGAGCGCCTGGTGCGCGCACGCCCGGACCCGCGCGGCGTCGTGGACCTCGCGTGCCGTGAGCGGTGTGACGGCACCGCCGTCCGCGGTGCGGTACTCCAGCGCACCGGCGTGCACGGACAGCAGGGAGATCCGGTGCGCGAGCACGTCGTGCATCTCCCTGGCGATGCGCTCCCGCTCGGCACGCCGGCTCTCCTCCTGTCTGCGCTCCTCCTCGCGGCGTGCCTCGTCGACGCGCAACCGGAGCACCAGCACGAGCTGCCGCCGGGCCCGCACGGCCAGGCCCGCCGTCACGACCAGCAGCACCAGCAGTGTGAGGATGACGACGAGCGCGAGCGCCGGCATACCCAGCGCCGGGGGGAGCACCGTGACGACGTACGGGAGCCCGAGCAGCACCGTGAGTCCGGTCACCGAGACGGCGGCGGCCCAGCCCCGGTGCAGCGCGAGGGAGAACAGCAGCACCAGTACCGCGACGGTCGCCGTGTTGGACACCGCTGCGACCCCCGCCGCCGCGATCCCCAGCGCCACGGGGAACCGCCGCCGCCACCACAGCGCGACGCACAGCGCGGCGCCCAGCACCGGGTCGAGGATCCGCAGCCACATCGGCAGGTCGTATCGGTCCTGCAACACGGTGGTGGAGAACTCGCCGATGCCGACGAGCACCGCGATGCCGAAGAGCGCGACGTCGGCGGCCCAGTCGCGCGGGGTTCGCGCAGCGGGGCCGGGAGCTCCGGCGGGGTCGGCGGCGCGGGCCAGCTCGCCGGGGAGCATCCAGCGGTCCACCGGGGCCGAGGCCGAACGCGCGGTGGCAACCATGCTGGCCAGGGTAGGCGAGCAGCCGGACGACGAGTGGCTACAGATCCGGACGATATCCGGCCGGATCGGTGGCCGATCGGGCACGCGCACTGGCCACCCGGCCGTAGCCGCCGGCGCGCCGCGCTGCCCAGGATGGGCCGCATGCCGTCCCCCACTGTGCTCGCCACGTCCCGCTCGACCCGGATCGCCACCTTCGTCGGCCTGCCCGTCGGGTGCGCCGCCGTCGGCGCGGCCGTGCTCGCCTTCCGCGACGACTGGCTCGCCCAGGACTGGCTGCCGTGGCGGTCACCCGTCGAGCTGCTCGACCGGCTCGCCGGCTGGCTCGGCGGGTGGGGCCCGCTCGTGTTCGTCGGGCTGGGCCTCGTCGCCGGGCTGGTGCTGGCGCTGGCCGCCCTGGACGAGGAGGTCAGCGTCGCCGTCACCGATGAGCAGGTGAGCATCACCCGCGGCTCGTCGACGCGTCACTACCTCGCCGAGGACGTGCGGGAGGCGCTGCTCGACGCCAAGCACCTGGTGCTGGTGGCGGACAACGGCACCGACCTCGTCCGGATCAAGACCGCGTTCCCCGGGGCCTGCGCTGGCTGGGGCTTTCCGGGAGCACGGCTACGACTGGTCGGACGGCGCGTGATGGCGACCGACACCGGCACCCTCGCCGTGGACCACGTCAGTCTCGCCGTTCCGCGCGGATCGCTGACCGGGCTGGGCGGGCCGAACGGCGCGGGCAAAACCACCTCGCTCGCGATGGCCGTCGGGCTGCTGCGCCCCGACGCCGGCACGGCGAGCGTGCACGGGGTGGACGTGTGGGCGGAACCGACCAGGGCGAAGACGTTGCTCGGCGTGCTGCCCGACGGCCTCGCGCTGCCGGAACGGCTCACCGGGGGTGAGCTGCTCACCTACTGGGGCCTGCTGCGGGGGATGGGCGCCGACGTCGTGCGGTCCCGGGCCGCGGAGCTGATGCGCATCCTCGAGCTCGACGACACGGAGGAGCGCGGCGTGCTCGTCATCGAGTACTCCACCGGCATGCGCAAGAAGATCGGGCTCGCGACCGCGCTGCTGCACGGCCCGAAGGTGCTCGTGCTCGACGAGCCGTTCGAGGCGGTCGACCCCGTGTCGGCGCGCGTGCTGCGGGCGATCCTGCGGCGGTTCGTGGCGGCCGGGGGCTCGGTGGTGATCTCCTCGCACGTCATGGCGCTGGTCGAGGACGTGTGCGACCGCGTCGCGATCATCACCGACGGCCGCGTGCGCGCCGACGGGACGCTGGCCGAGGTGCGCGGCGAGTCGACCCTGGAGGAGGCGTTCGTCCGGCTGGTCGGCGAGCGCCGGATCGGTGACGGGGAGCTCGCATGGTTGGGGAACTGATCCGGCTCAAGCTCACCATCCAGCGACACTCGCTGAGCTGGAAGCGCGTGCTCGGGCTGGTGCTGGGACTGTTGGCCGCGGCGCTCACCTGGCTCGCGGTGCTGCTCGCCGCCCCGTCGGCCCGCGCGGACGTCCTGCTGCTCGTCCTGGCGGTGTGGCTGGCCGGGTGGGTGGTCGGTCCGATCCTGAGTTCCGGTGCCGCGGTGCTGCGGCCGGAGTACTTCACGCTGCTGCCGCTCGACCGACGTCGGCTCGGGCTCGGGCTGCTCGCCTCGGTGTTCGTCGGTGTGGGCGCCGCGGTGACGGCGGCGGGGATGCTCGCCGTCGTCGGCTACGCGGTGCTCGTCAGCGGTGGCGCGGTCATGTTCGCGGCGGTGCTGGTCGGGCTGCTCGGTGCCGCACTGCTGCTGGTGCTGATCGTCGCGACGTCCCGGGTCGCGTACGCGCTGCTCGGGGCGGCGATGGGGTCGCGGGTGGGGGTCGAGTTCGCCGCCATCCAGTACGGGCTGCTGATCGCGTCACTGTTCGCGGGGTGGCTGGTGATCTCGCCCGCGGTCAGCGCGGTGCCGGTGTTCCTGCGGGACGGGTTGGCCGGCCCCGCTGTGGCAGTGCTCGGCCGGCTGCCCACCGGGTGGCCGCTGCAGGCCGTGGACGCGGCGGCCGCAGGGGATCCGGCGGCGGTGCTCGGCTGGCTGGGTGCCCTCGGCGGGCTCGCCGCGCTCGCGGTGCTGGCGGCGGTGTCGCTGCTCACGCCCTACGTCGGCAACCGCACCGCGCGGCGGCGCCTCGAGGTGCGGTCGTCGATCTGGTTCGGCGTCTTCCTCGCGGTCTACGGCGTCGTCGCGGGGATCCCGCAGCTCGCCGCCGCCGCCGGGGTGGCCGTCGCGCTGATGGTCGCGCTGTCCGGCGCGAACCTCTTCGGGCAGGACGGCACCGCGCTGTGGCAACTGGTCGTCGGGCAGAGCCCACGGGCGGTGCGGGCCGACATCCGTGGCCGCCAGCTGGGCCTGGTCGTCGCCTTCGGCCTGCCCGCGGTGACGCTCTCGGCACTGCTGATCGTGCTCACCGGCGGCTACGACATCACCATCCCGGTGCTCGCCGTCATCGTGGCGCTGCTGGGCGCGGGGAGCGGCGTCGCCGTGGTGCTCTCGGTCGAGGGCGTGACACCCGGGGTCGACCCGCACCGCCGGGTCAACGCCACCGATGCCGGGGAGAACGCACTCGCCATCCAGGTCGCGCTCCACGCGACGCTGCTGCTCGTCGCGCCTGTGGTGGTGATGGCGGTGCCGCTCGCGCTCGGTGCCGTGCTGCCTGCGTGGTTCGGTGCGGCCACGCTCGTCGTCGCGGTGCTCGACGCCTTCCTCGTCGGCTGGGTCGGCGGTCGGATCGCCGCGCACCGGCTGGGCAGCCGCCTGCCGGAGACGTTCGCGCGGCTGCGCTACCCGGGCATTCGCGTCGCAGCTGCCGCAGGCGGTGGCGCCCTCGACTACCTCGCCCGCCAGGCCGAGTCCTCCGCCGCCGCGGCCGCCGAAGCAGCGAAGCAAACGACCACGCACAGCCGACGGGGATGAACCACACTATGGCTGATCGCTCCTCACCGGAGCGCTGGAGGACCTCGCGCTCCAGGTGTGCTCGAGCTCGCCGCCGCCGGCGGAGGTTCAGGATGCCCGATCCGTGCCGACGTGCACCGTGTGGGCCGCCAGCAGGAACACGTCGTCGCGACCCCCGACGTAGTGCGGCCCCGCCGGATCGAGGAGCTGGTCGACGGTGTGGCGGTCGGCCTCGTCGATCCAGGCCGCGGCCATCTCCAGCATCCCGGAGAGCCACCGGATGGCCGCGGCGCGGACCTGCTCGGTCGGCTCGGGCTCGTCGATCAGGTAGCTGAAGGAGCTCACCTCGGTCAGGCCGGCGTCCCGCAGCGCGTGGCCCCACCCGACGGGGAGGCGTACTGCACCCTCCATCCCGGCGCGCAGGCCGCGGAACCACTCCCCGTGCGCCGCGGTGAGCCGTCCCTGCAGGCCGGGCTCGCCCACGCCGATGTCCCAGGGCAGGCACCGCTGCTCCAGCCCGCTCTCGACGATGGCGAGCCTGCCGCCGGGCGTGAGCAGCGCGGCCAGCCGGTCCAGGCCTGCCTGCTGGTCGGGGAGGTGGTGCACGACGAAGGAGGCGAACACGAGATCGGCCCGGGGGAGGGTGCTCAGCAGCTCGTCGCTGCCGGCGTCGGCGCGCACGGCGCGCACCTCGACGCGTGGGCCGGCCGCCGCACTCACCTGCGCGGTCGCGGCATCGAGCAGTTCGGGAACGGCATCCACGAGCACCACCGTGCCGCCGGAGCCGGACAGGGCCTCGGCGAAGGCCACACCCATCCCGCCGGCTCCGGAGCCCACGTCGAGGACCACCCGGGTCTGCGGCCCGACGAGCCGCCGGGCCAATGCGCGGCGCGCGCCTTCGACCACCGCGTCGGCCTCGCGCAGCCGGTGCAGCCAGGTCGTCCAGTCGATGCCGTCGTGCGTGTGCGCCACCATGATGGCGAGGCTACCGGTGGTTCAGGCGCGGGCCGGGGTGAGCCAGCTGACGCCGGGGAAGCGGCCGAAGTCGCTGTCGTAGGTCACGACGTCGCCGCGGTGCTCGAGGGCCAGCGCTGCGAGGTGGGCGTCGCTGGTCAGGTTCCCTCCGGCGCCGAGCGGCCCGAGGATGCCGGTCAGCACCTCGAGGTGCCGGGGCGTGGGCACCAGCAAGACGCTGGTCGGCTGGACGAGCCACGCCCGGACGCGGTCGAGCGCGCCGTCCACCGGCAGCGGGGTGGGAAACAGGCCGATCTTGGTCGACAGGCGGAGGAAGGCCAGCAGGCTGACCCAGCTGAACCCGACCGTGGCGCGGCCGCTCAGCGCGCCGTCGAGCCAGTCGCGCGCCTCGTCGTGGTGCTCGGCCGACTCGTTGACGGCGTAGAGCAGCACGTTCGCGTCGACGACCTTCACTTGCGGAGCCGGGTCCTGCGGATGAGCTCCTCGTCCTCGAGCTCGGCGGCCACCTGCAGCGCCCGGTCCAGGTTCACCGCGGGCGTACCGAGCGGAGCCGTCGCGGTACGGAACGTCGCCGTGGGATCCGCACCGGCGCGGATGGCGTCGTTCAGTGCCTGCTTGAACGAGATGGCGTGCTCGCGCATCCGCCGCTGCACCAACGCAGCGGTGTCGGGGTCGAGCGTGACCGTCGTACGCATCGAAACATCATAGCATCATCAGATCTGATGCTATGATGCGCAGAAGTGACCACGCTGGTACCGCCGCCCGGAAGTTCGCCGGTGCCTCCGCTCGACCCTCGCTCTGCGCAGTCGTCACCAGCGGCGTCACCCGCGGCTGCTCGCCGCGGCGGTGTCTCGATGCCGCGGACCCGGCAGCGTGGTCGACGGCGCCGGGCGGGCGTGCCTCGCCATGATCACCGTTTCGCGACATTCCGGCCCGGTCAGCGGTGCATACGGTCGCGAAACGGTGATCACCCAGGCGTGCCGGAGCAGGCGCCCACTCGTGCGCCGGCGCGGCCCGCACCCCGGGGAGGCGATCGACGACATGGCTCCACTTCGCGGATGCGCGCCAGGACGGTGTCCCCGGCCGGTCGCTGCACGCGGACACGCAGCACGCCGGTCCCGTTCACGGTGCCGGCGAACACCTCGTCGCCCGCATGCTTGGGCGCGGGCAGTGGCTCCCCGGTGATGGATGCCTGGTCGACCTCACTCGCGCCGGACAGCACTCGCCCGTCCGCGCCGACGCGTTCACCGGGGCGCACGAGCACGGTGTCGCCGACGACCAGCTCGGCCGGGTCGACGGAGTCCTCGTTGTCGCCCGCGACCCGGGTGACGCGGTCGGGCGTCAGGTCGAGCAGGCCCCGCACGGCGGCTTCGGTGCGCTGCGTCGCGAACCGCTCCAGCGCGCCCGAGGTCGCGAAGATGACGATGAGCAGCGCGCCCTGGCCGCGGAGTCGTTCCGGTTGCTCGCCGACCCGACCCGGATCAAGATCCTGTGGGCGCTGCTGCAGGGCGAGTCGTCGGTCGCGTGCCTCGCCGAGCTCGTCGGCGCCGCCCCCACCGCGGTGAGCCGGCACCTCGCGAAGCTGCGCCTGGCCGGCCTGGTGCGCGGCCGCCGGGAGGGGACCTTCGTGTTCTACTCCGCCGCGGACGAACATGTCCGTGAGCTGCTCGCCGAGGCGCTCCGGCACGCCGACCACGCCGAGCGCGGCGCCGTCCGCAGCTGACCCACCGAGCCGTGAGCTGCGACGAGACGGTCGCGCCGGTCAGCGCCGGTCTGCGGCCGGCGCAGCGCGGCGGTGCACCTCGGGATGGGTTCCGGTGGGCATGCGCTCCGCGACCGCCCGGATCGTCGACCACAGGGGCCCGGTCGCCACGGCGGCGATCGCCGGATCGTGCTCGGCCAGGTAGGCGAGGTGCCGCACCGCATGCGCGACGACGTGGTGCGCGTGCAGCACCGGCGGGGTCGGGCGTCCGGGGTCCCCGGAGCACACCACCGACGGTGAGCGCAACGGCAGCGCCGGCTCACCCGGTTGCGGGTCGGGGAGCACCGCATAACTGAGTACGACCGTGCCGGGGCGCTCAAAACGCCAGGACGTGGAGTGGCAGAGCTCGGGGGCCGACGTGCCGACGATCCGCAGCGCCCCGGCGTCGGGGTCCTCACCCTCCTGCAGGCGGCCCCGCATCGTCCGGTACCCGACCTCGGCCCCGGACGCACGCAGCACCAGCACCTCGACCTCAATCGCCGACTCCGACTGCATCGCCGCATCATCTCTGCTGCTGCCTCAGTGAGGCAACGCGGTAACACGAAGGGATCTCCAGTCCGCAGCTGCTTGTCGTAACCAACTCCGGCGATCCCGCCCCGCCTTCGCTCGGCTGTGGGCTGTTGCCACCGGCTGGCGGGTCCGGTAACAGTAGGGTCCAGCGCTGCGTTCGCGCGCGACGTCGAGACGCCATGGGGTGAGCGGATGCCGCCTCGAGTGCCGCGGCTGCTGGCCATCATGGGGTCCGGCGAGACCGCACCGACGATGGCGAAGGTCCATCGCCTGCTTGTCGAGCGTCTCGGGCCGGGTCCCGTCGACGCGGTGCTGCTCGACACCCCGTACGGGTTCCAGGAGAACGCCGACGAGCTCTCGCGGCGCACCGTCGGCTATTTCGAGCGCAACCTCCGAACGCGACTGGACGTCGTCGAGTGGCGCAGTGCCGCGGACGACGCGCTGCGACGCGAGCAGGCGCTGGCGCGGGTCCACGACGCAGGCTACGTCTTCGCCGGGCCGGGTAGCCCGACCTACGCGCTGCAGGTCTGGCACGGCAGCGCGCTGCCGGATGTGTTGGCCGAGAAGCTTGCCGCCGGTGGTTGCGTGACCTTCGCCAGCGCGGCTGCCCTGACCCTGGGGGTGGCCACCGTCCCGGTGTACGAGATCTACAAGGTCGGCGCGGAGCCCTACTGGGTCGGGGGCATGGACCTGCTGGCGGCCACCGGTCTGCGGGCAGCGGTCATCCCGCACTACGACAACACCGAGGGTGGCACCCACGACACCCGGTTCTGTTACCTCGGTGAGCGCCGGCTGGGCAGGATGGAGTCGGCGCTCGACGCCGACACCGTCGTGCTCGGTGTCGACGAGCACACCGCTGCTGTGTTCGACCTCGACGCGGACACCCTCTCGGTTGCGGGTCGCGGCGTGGTCACGGTTCGCAGGCAGGGCGCCAGCACGATCTTCTCCGCCGGCAGCACCGTTGCGATCGACGAGCTGCGGGCCGCCGCAGCGGGTAGCGGTGGCGGCGTCGTGCCGAGCGCCGACCCGAGCGAAGAACCGTCCAGCGTCGACCCTCCTTCCCTGCGGGCCGAGGCGCAGCGCCTGGAGCGCACCTTCGACGCCTCGGTGCGCTCCCGGGATGTGCCCGCGGCGGTCACCGCCGTCCTCGAACTGGAGCAGGCGATCGTGGACTGGTCGGCGGACACCGAGGAGGAGGACGGGAGCGACGAGCCCCGGACCATGCTGCGTCGCATGGTGACCCGGCTCGGCGAGTTGGCGGCGGCAGGTGCGCGGGACCCACGAGACCTCATCGCGCCCTACGTCGACGCGCTGGTCGAGCTGCGGGACCGGTCCCGCGCCGAGGGTTCCTTCGCCCTCGCGGATGCCCTGCGCGAGCGGCTGACCGCAGCCGGGATCGAAATCCGGGACGCGCCCGAGGGCACTGTGTGGCTACCTGCCCGCGATCCGCAGCAGGGCTGACCCCGGCCTCGGCGGCTGAGGTCAGTGCGCCGCGGTGATCACCCACGCACGGGAACCGAGCACCACGCCGTCGGGCCTGACGCACGTCGGACCGGGCGGCCCGCGCGACGTGCGGGCGCAGCGAGGCGTTGTAGCGCTCCTCGTGCTCGGTCCAGCGCTCGCCGTCGAAGCCGTTCCAGCGGGGTGGCGCCGAGTCGGCGCCAGTGCTCTTCGATGTGCCCGAACCGCCAGATCGCGAGTGCGATGAGCCAGGTGAGCACGAAGAGCCGCACGATCATGACGCCGACGGACTCCAGGTTGAGCGAGCCCAACCAGGCCAGCGGGCCGAACCTGCCCGTGCCGCGGGAGGGTTCGGGCCGGTCGCACGGTTCGTCGACGACCCGGATGTCGATCCTGGCGGCACTGGCTGACTTGGAGACACCGGGCAGTCAGCGTACGAAGGCGACGGTAATTCTCACCGATAGTCGGGCTGATCGACCGGTTCCCACAGGGCGCTGATCGGCAAGGCCAGCAGCCGGTTTCCGAGAGGAAGGGTCGTGGGCCCGCTGTGCAGCACGACACCGACGGTGAACAGGTCCCCGAGACGATCGCGCAGCGCTGCGAGGTGTCGGATGTCGCGCCGGCCGACGTCGACGCCGGACTTGACCTCGATCGCTGCGACCCGACCATCCGGTGCCTCGACGACCACGTCGATCTCGGCCAGCGCTCGGTCCCGGTAGTGCAGTAGCCGCGGCCGATGACCGGACCACTCGCGCTGCCGGATCAACTCGGCGTGCACAAACCCCTCCAGTACCGCACCATCCGCACCCAGTGCGATCTCCGGGCGGGCGAGGGCGTCAACGCTCATGCCGCGCAATGCCGCGGCCAGCCCGGGATCGGTGAGCACGATCTTGGGCGCGCGAATCTCGCGCTGCGCGAGGTTCGGCGACCAGGCGGGAATGCGGCGCACCAGGAACACCGCTTCCAGCACGTCGAGGTAGCGGTACACGCTCCGCTCGGGCAGCCGCGCGTCGCGGGCTAGATCCGCAACGTTGAGTACCGACGCCTGACGCCCCGCGACCAGCCGCAGCAACCGCGGCAGCTCTCCGGTCCGGGGTGAGGCCGTCACCCCAGGGGCCTCCCGCTCCACGACGGTGTCGACGTAGGCTTCGAACCATGCGGCGCGCCGACTAGGGATGCGGGCCACTGCCTCCGGATACCCTCCGGCGGTCGCCAACTCCAGGTAGTCTCGCTTGGTCAGCGAGCTCGTGAGAGTGGTCGGGACAGTGGCGTCGAGCAGGTGATCGAGGAACACCTCCCGGCGACCGGCGAGTTCACCCTGGCTGAACGGCCACAGCTCGATGCGCTCGATCCGGCCGGCCAGGGTCTCCGAAACTCTCCGGCTGGCACTGAGCTGTGCGGAGCCGGTGATGAGGAACCGGCCTGGCCGAGCATCGAGGTCCACAGCTGACTTGAGTGCCAGCAGCAGGTCAGGTGCCCGCTGCACCTCGTCGATGGCGAGCAGACCGGGCCAGCCGGTGACGAACCCGTGCGGATCGGCTTCAGCCGCCAGGCGAAGGCGGCGATCGTCCAGCGAGACATAGGTGGCGTCGGGTCGAGCGCCCACGAGCGAACGAGCCAGGGTCGACTTCCCGGCTTGCCGTGGCCCTATGACAGCGACAATCCGGGTGTCCGCGAGTGCGGCCGAGATCCGTGTCGTCACGTGCCGCTCCACATGGGAGGACAAGGCTGCCACCTCTCAGCGTGGCGGATCTGGCACTACTTCCGTGGCGGAAATGGTACGGCGATACTGGCGGATCCGGTAGGATCGCTACGGCGGATCTGCCAGGTGCGACGACCCGGCGCCGGGGTCGGGACCTGGTCCAGTGGTCACCGGCCACCACCGGTCCGCGCCGGGTGCCGCCGGGCAGCGGGTCGAGCCGGGATACCACGAGCTCTCCGAGCAGGTTCGCGGCGATGACGAACGCGGCGGTGACCAGCACGACGGCGGTGAGCACCTGGGGACCGTCGCGGCGCCGGCCGGCAGGCCGCCGCCACCCGCAGCTGCACTACCGGGCGTTGGACGACGACGTCGTCGCCAGGGTCCGCGCCATCACCATCTCCGGCCTGGCCTACCTGGTCTGCTTCGCCGGCGGACACCGACTCGGGCGCTGCGCCCGCGCCACGTGCCGGCGGGCTTACGTCGACACCTCCCGCAACGGACGGCGGCAGTACTGCTGTGTGCGCTGCGCCCACACCAGCGCCGTGTCCCGGCACCGCCGCCGCAGGTCGGCAGGCCCGGACGACCCGGCCCCGGCGACGCCGAGCAGCCAGTATCGAGTCGGACCCCTCGGGATCGCCGGCCGGCAATATGCATCGCCGCGCGGATCCTGGACCATCGAGCAGCGTCGATGCCGTCGCGCCAACCAGTGCGCCACCGTCCCCACGGCCGTAACCGAGATGCCACCCGAAGCAGGAAGCGCAGTTGAGTCCTCCACGCGGAGCCTGTATATTGATCGAGTAACTTTTCGTATATACGGAGGTTGGGCGTGGCCAAGAAGCTGGTGGACGTCGACGTCGACGCGTTGGAAGAGGCCAAGCGCATTCTGGGCGCCGACAGTTACAAGCAGACGGTCAACGCCGGCCTGCGCGAGATCATCGCGGGCGCAGCGCGACGGCGCGAGATCGAGCGCTTCACCGCCGTCGAGTCGCACGACCTGGACGAGCCCGGCGTCCGGTCTTCGGCGTGGCGGTAGTCGCGCGTTACCTGCTCGACACGAGCGTGTGGGCCCGGCGTCGGCAACCCCGGCTCGCGAAGCGGGTGGTGCCGTTGATCGGCGGCGGGCTCGTCGCGACGTGTTCCGTCCTCGACGCCGAGGCGCTGTACAGCACCCGGCGACCTGCGGAATACGAGCAGGTGCGCCAGAACCGTCGGGAGGCCTACGAGTTCCTGGTGTCCGACCAGGAGGTGTGGGACCGGGCGCTGGATGTGCAGCGCAGCCTCGCGGTCCGATCGATGACCCGTGCGGTCGGCATCCCCGACCTGATTGTCGCGGCCGTTGCCGAGCACCACGACGTCGCCGTCCTGCACTACGACTCCGACTTCGACCACATCGCCGCCATCACCGGCCAGTCGATGCACTGGGTGGTCCCACCCGGCGAAGCGGACGGCCCGTGAGCCGTGTCCCTCCGACGGCGATCCACCCGGTCAGCCGGGTGCCGCCATCGGGCCGTCACGCGGCTCCGTCACGTCACGCAGCGGCAGTGCCCGCTCCACCTCTTCGGCGTAGTGCAGTCGACACCGG
>JALYQB010000320.1 GCA_030856045.1 Actinomycetota bacterium | reverse complement strand
CCCGGCTGTACGCGACCGGCGACCTGGTCCGCTGGCTGCCCGACGGGAACCTGGTGCTCCTGGGCCGGACCGACCATCAGGTCAAGATCCGCGGCTATCGAATCGAGCTGGGCGAGATCGAGACCGTCCTGGCCACCCATCCCAGCGTGGCCCAGGCGGTGGTGACCGCCCGCGAGGATGTGCCTGGGCAGAAGCAGCTGGTGGGCTATGTGACCGCCACTGTCACCGCCGAGGCGTTGGACCCGCTCGGGCTGCGACACCATCTGGAAGTCCAGCTGCCCAGCTACATGGTGCCAGCGCACATCATCGTGCTCGACGCCTTCCCGTTGACCACCAGCGGCAAGCTCGACCGCAACGGGTTGCCCGCGCCCGCACCTGTGGAGCCTGGCGGCGCACAGCTTCCCCGCACTCTGGTGGAGGCGCTGCTCGCCGACGTGTTCGCCGAGGTGCTGGGTGTGACGGCGGTCGGAGTGGACGACGACTTCTTCGAGCTGGGCGGCAACTCGTTGCAGGCGATGCGGCTGCTGGCCCGGCTACGCGACACCCTCGCCGTCGAAGCCGACGTCACCGTCGTCTTCCAGTCCCCCACTGTCGCCACCATGGCCGAGTCGCTGCGCACCGAGCACGGCCTCAGCGACGAGAGCCTGGACGACGACGGCGGACTGGCAGAGCTGGCGCGCCTCTCCGACGACGAGGTCGCCGTGCTGCTGGCATCTCCGGAGGAGACAGGCGTGGACGAGGAAACCTCATGAGCGACGTGCCGCGGCGGGCTGCGGGGCTGTCGGCGCCGAAACGCGCCCTGCTCGCCCGACAGCGGCAACGGGTGAGGATTCCTCGTCGGGCAGCGGGGTCGGATCGGGTGGCGTTGTCGTTCGCTCAGGAGCAGTTGTGGTTCTTGGAGCACGTGGCACCGGGGACCTCGACGTACAACATTCCGCTGGCGTTGCGCTTGCAGGGCCGGTTGGACCGGGCCGCGTTGGAGCAGGCGTTGAGTGCGGTCATCGCCCGTCATGAGAGTCTGCGAACCAGCTTCACCGCGGTTGACGGCCGTCCGTTCCAGGTGATCGCCGAGCCGTCCCCGGTGCGGTTGGGCGTGGTCGACGTGGGCAGGCTTGCCCCAGGCGAGCGTGCGGCCGAGTTGGCTCGGGTGGTAGCCGCGGAGGGATCCCGTCCTTTCCGGTTGGAACAGGGGCCGCTGCTGCGGGCGCTGCTGGTACGGCTGGGCGAGACGACCCAGGTGCTGGTGATCACGGTGCATCACATCGTCTTCGACGGCTGGTCGGCGGGGATTCTCCTGGCTGAGCTGTCTGCGTTGTATGACCAGTATGTGACCGGGCGGCCGGCGGGTCTGGCCGAGCCCGCGTTGCAATATGCCGATTTCGCGTTGTGGCAGCGCGAATGGTTGAGCGGTCAACGGTTGGAACGGCTGACCGATTATTGGCGTCAGACGCTGCAGGGGGTGCCGGTGTTGGAGCTGCCGACCGACCACCCCCGGCCGGCGTTGCAGTCCCTTGTCGGGGCAGGGGAGTCGTTGGAGATCGGCGCGCCGACGGTGGCGGCGCTGCGGGAGTTGTGCCGTGCGCGGTCGGTCACCATGTTCATGGTGTTGTTAGCTGCTTACGGGGTGTTGTTGGCTCGTTACAGCGGTCAGGATGATGTGGTGGTGGGGACTCCTCACGCGAACCGTAACCGTTCCGAGATCGAGCCGTTGATCGGCTATTTCGTGAACATGTTGCCGGTGCGTATGGATCTGTCCGGCGATCCCAGCTTCGTTGAGCTGCTCGATCGGGTCAAGGCGGCGACCATGGGCGCGTACGCGCACCATGAACTGCCGTTCGCTCAGATCGTGGACGTTCTGCGACTCGAGCGTGACCCCAGCCGCTCCCCACTGTTCCAAACCAGCTTCAGTCTCACCACCCCGCTGCCGTCCAGGGCGCCGGCAAGCGCGGACGGGCTCCTGCGCATGCTGGACGCCGGCTCGCCAAGCTCGGCAGCAACGACCGGACCGACGTCTGTCGCGACGTCGAAGTTCGATCTGGGCCTGTTCGCCCAGGAGCTTCCCGACCGCCTCCACCTCGGGATGCAGTATGCGTCGGTGTTGTTCGAGGCGGCTTCGGTGCGACGGCTGCTCGGGCATTTTCGGATGTTGTTGGAGGCGGTGGTGGCTGACCCCGGTGTGCACGTGTCGGAGCTCCCGTTGCTTGCGGCGGAAGAGCGCCGGCAGCTGTTGCTGGAGTGGAATACGACGGCGGTTCCGGTGCCGCCGGGGTGCGTACATGAGCTGTTCGAGGCGCAGGCGGCGGCCAGGCCCGAGGCGGTCGCGGCAGTGGCCAAGGGGGAGCAGATCTCTTATGCGGAGTTGAACCGCCAGGCTGATCAGGTGGCCGGATATCTGAAGGGGTTGGGGGTGGGCCCGGACGTACTGGTGGGGGTGTGTATGCGCCGCTCGCTGCGTCGTGTGGCGGCGGTGTTGGGAGTGCTCAAGGCCGGGGGAGCGTATGTACCGTTGGATCCTGCACATCCGGCTGAGCGGTTGGGGTTCATGGTCTCCGACTCCGCGGCTGCGGTGGTGTTGGCAGAGCGGGCGACGGTCGCGGCCCTGGGCGATCTGCAGCCGACGGGTGATCTGCAGCCGACGGTGGTGTGTTTGGACACCGAGTGGGAGCGAGTGGCCGGTTGTGGCGGCCTGGCCGCGGCCGGCCGGATCGGGGTGCGAAACCTGGCCTATGTGATCTATACATCGGGGTCGACGGGTCAACCCAAGGGGGTGCTGATCGAGCATCGCTCGGTGGTGAACTACATCGTTTCTCAGGTCGAGGAGTTCGGGTTGGGGCCCGACGATCGGGTGCTGCAGCTTGCGTCGTTGAGCTTTGACGTGTCGGTGTTCGAGATGTTCGTCGCGTTGGCGTCGGGGGCGACGCTGTGTCTGGCGACCGAGGAGGCGCTGGGGTCGCCGTTGCGGCTGGCCGGTCTGTTGCGTGACCAACGGGTCAGTCTTGCATTGCTGCCTCCGCCGGTGGCGAGTCTGCTGGCGGGTGAGGCGGACAGCTTCGTCGATCTGCGGGTCGTGATCGTGGGTGGCGACGCGTGTACTGCTGAGTTGGTGCGGGCGTGGGTGGGCCCGGCGCGGCGTTTCTACAACGGTTATGGCCCCACTGAGGCGACGGTGGCCGTGACCCTGGCACGGTGTCGGGGTGATGAGGCGCAGCCACCGATCGGCCGGCCTATGGCGAACCAGCAGGTGTATGTGTTGGATCGTCATCTCAATCCGGTGCCGGTGGGGGTGGCCGGGCAGCTGCATGTGAGCGGGGTGGGGCTGGCCCGGGGGTATCTGAACCGGCCCGAGCTGACCGCTGATCGGTTCGTTCCGCATCCGTTCGTGGCGGAGGCCGGCGCTCGGTTGTATGCGACCGGTGATCTGGTGCGGTATCTGGCTGACGGGAATCTGGTGTTCCTGGGCCGGTTGGATGATCAGGTCAAGATCCGCGGGTTTCGGGTGGAGTTGGGGGAGATCGAATCGGTGTTGAGATCGTGTCCGGGGGTGGTGCAGGCGGTGGTGGTCGCTCGCGATGACCTCGGTGGGCAGCGGCGGCTGGTCGGGTATGTCACGGTCGATGCGGCGGCGGCGGAGGCGGGGCAGGTGAGTCCGGCCGGGTTGCGTCGTGATCTCGCGAGGTGGTTGCCCGGGTACATGGTGCCGACGCATGTGCTGGTATTGGACGGGTTGCCGTTGACGCCTATGGGCAAGTTGGACCGTAACGCGCTACCGGCTCCTGTCGTCGGCCGCGATGACGGGGAGCAGCCGGCTCCGCGTACGGTGGTGGAATCGTTGGTCGCTGATCTGTTCGCCGAGGTGTTGGGCGTCGGTAAGGTGGGTGTGGATGACGGGTTCTTCGACCTGGGCGGCAATTCCTTGCAGGCCATGCAGCTGTTGTCACGGCTGCGGGACACCTTCGACGTTGCCGCTGACGTCATCGACATCTTCCAGGCCCCCACCACCGCCACCCTCGCCGCCACCGTCGAGGCCCTCCGCCGGCAGGGGGCGCCCACCCGCGCCGCATCCTCCCATGATGGCCCGCTCGTGCGCATGATGCTCGGGAACCTGACTCGGGGCGCCGAGCGAGATCCCGTCTTCTTCGTGCATGCGGTGAGCGGAACGGTGCACGCCTACGCCCAGCTGGCCACTCACCTGGCCGACACCCTCACCCTTCACGGTCTCGAGGCCGCCGGGTTGCGGGAGGGCTCGACCCCGCATGTGTCGGTCGAGGACATGGCCGTCGCCTACCTGGAGGCGATCCGGCGGGTGCAACCCCACGGCCCCTACCGGCTCGGCGGATGGTCGATGGGAGGGCTGGTGGCGTTCGAGATCGCTCGCCGGCTGGAGACGGCGGGTGAGGAGGTGGCGCTGCTCACGCTGGTCGACACCGCGTTTCCGGGTCCGCGGCGTCCAGTGCTGTCCGACGGCGATCTGGCCACCATCTACGCGGCCGACGCAGCGGCCGGCCTCGGGCTGCCGTTCGATCCGCCGCCCGACTTCAGCACATGGCCGGTGGCGGACCAACTGCGCTGGATGGCTGAGCAGCTGGGTCCAGCAGCGCGCGGGCACGACGGCGAGCTGGAGCGGCGCTTCGCCGTGTTCAAGGCCAACGTGACGGCCGCCGTCCGTTACCGGCCGCAGACAGTGCGCGCACCGACGCTGGTGATCGACGCCGCCGGCTCCCGCAACCATACGGCAGCCTGGGCAGCCGCGGTGACGGGCGAGTGCACGGTTGTGCGCGTGCCCGGCGATCACTACACGCTGCTCAAGTCTCCTGCGGTGCAGGACGTGGCAATGGCGCTGCGGACGGCGTTGTCGTAAACGCCTGTCGACGTATCTGCGGAGAGACTCGTCGCTCTGTGAGGTAGCGAACTCTGTGAGGTAGCGAACGTTGAGGAGAACGCGATGTTGCTACAGAAGCTGGAGCAGGCGCAGTGCATGCAGGAGTGCGGGATCCTATGCCAGCCGCTGACATTGACTGACCCTTCCATCGGGGCGCCGTTCAAGTCGATGTGGTGCGTGATCGAGCCCAGCTCCGCCTCGGACCCTGATCAGCACGAGCAGGCCGAGATGGTCGTGATCGTGGCAGGCGAAGCGGTGATCACGACTGATGATGCAGCGGTTGAAGCCTCCCCCGGCACTGTCGTACACCTGCCGCCGGGTGCCCGCCACGTCGTCCACAATCCTTGCGCGGATCGACCCTTGATCCTGCTGAGCGTCTATTGGTTCATCGACGAGCGATCGAGCGTTACCACCGGGGGTGACTGAACGGTGTCGACGACACAACACCACGTCTTCGTGACGGCGTCACCCCCGACGCCGAACGGCGACCTGCACCTCGGACACCTGTCGGGTCCGTACCTCGGCGCCGACGTGCTGACGAGGTACCAGAAGCTGCGCGGTGCGCGGGCTCGCTACGTCATCGGCACCGACGACAACCAAAGCTACGTCCCGCTCAAAGCGACTCAGCATGCTGCCACCCCCGAAGCCGTGGCCGCGGACTACGGGGACACGATTGAGCAGACCCTCCGCGCCGCGATGATCGAGCTCGATCACTACGTCCGGCCGTTACGTTCCCCGCACCACGCACGGTGCGCGCGGGAGACGGTTCGCCGGCTGCACCGCAGTGGTGACCTCGTCGAGCGGGAGGCGGCGGCACAGTACTGCGAACGATGCAGCCGCTACCTCTGTGAGACCTATGTCAGCGGCGGCTGCCCGCACTGTGGGTCACGTGCCGACGGCAACGTCTGCGAGCAGTGCGGCCATCCCAACGGCGGCGCCGAGCTCGTGGCGCCGACGTGCAAGCTCTGCGGCCAGACCCCGGTGCAGCGCCGAATTCGGCGGCTGTTCTTTCCGCTTTCCCGATTCACCGATCGACTACGGCGTTACTGGGATACGACCCACATGCCACCGCACGTTCGGGCACTGTGCGAGACCGTGGCCCGCGAGGGGCTCCCGGACATCGCCGTCACCTACCCCAGCTCATGGGGCCTGCAGGTGCCGGTCGAGGGATATGACGATCAACGGATCAACCCGTGGTTCGAGATGGCGCCCGGCTATCTGGCGAGCGCGGCCGACTGCCGGGGAGCGCCCGTCTCCGAGTCGGCGCACATCGCCGATGCGTGGAACGTCATGGGCGCGCACGAGGTGGTCCAGTGCTTCGGCTACGACAACGGTTTTTACCACACCACCCTGTACCCGGCGGTCTTCATGGCGCTCGGCGACGTCCGGCTCCCGGACGTCTTCGTCATCAACGAGTTCTACCGGTTGGACGGCGCCAAGTTCTCGACCAGCCGCAAGCACGCCATCTGGGCGAACGACTTCCTGGCGGCGGAACCGGTCGACGCGGTCCGCTACTACCTCTGCTACGACCGCCCCTCGGTGGTGCAAACCAATTTCACCTTGAGCGGGTACCGCGATGTGGTGGACCGAGAGCTGATCGGAACGTGGCAGGAGTGGCTCGACGAGCTCGGCCAACGCCTGACAGCGGAGTTCGGGGGGTACAGCCCGGTCATCGGCGACTGGAGGAGCGACCACGATCATTTCCTGCGGTATCTCCAGGCGACGGTGGCGGCGGTCGCCGACACCCTGGAGGCGGCTCAGTTCGCCCCGAACCGGACGGTACGGCTGCTGGGCGAACTCGTTCACACCAGTCGGGACTTCGGGCGCTCCTGGGATCACACCCGTGCCGCGGCAGGCTGCGACAGCCACCGCCAGACCGCGCGCGCCCTGGAGTACACCGCCGCCAAGACCCTCGCCGGTCTCGCCTACCCGATCATGCCGAGCTTCGCCGAGAAGCTGTGGTGCGACCTGGGATGTGCAGGCACGCCCGTCGACCACGGGTGGCCGCAACCCGTCGAGATGGCGCCGGCCGCTGCGGTGACCATCGACCGCTCTTATTTCCGCACACCGACCCCGGGTTTCCAGGGATCGTGAGCCCCCGCATCGTCATCATCGGGGCCGGGGTCGGCGGCGCGGCCATTCTCGAGGCGTTGACGCGGGCCGGTATCGGCCAGACCACGCTGTTCGAGAAGGAATGCGCCTCGGCAGGCGCCACCGGGCTCTCCGGCGGGCTCGTTCGCGTCTATCACACCGACCCGTTCCTGTCGGATCTGGCGGCGGAGAGCGTGCCGGGGCTTCGCCTGCTGGACCGTGCCCTGTCCTCGTCAACCGGGTATGTCCAAGCTGGTTCGTTGTACCTGGAGGCCGACCACCGCGTGCCGCGAATGCGGGACGAGGTCGAGCGGCTGAGGGGGCGCTGTGATGGGCCCCACGGTGGTTGGCCATTGCGCGTGCTGCTGCCCGACGAGGGCATGGCGCGCTTCCCCGCGTTCGAGTGGGCGGGGGTCGGCGCCGCCGTCTACGAAGAGCGTGCGGGCTACGCCAGCCCCCGTCAGACCACGAAGGCATTGCTGAGCCTGGCCACCTCCAGAGGAGCGGTGGTGGTCGAGGAAACACCGGTGCTCGAGATCCAGACACGGTGGGGTCGCGTCGCGGGCGTGCGCCTCGCGTCGTCGTCCTTCGCTGCCGAGCCCTTCGCCGCCGACATCGTGGTGGTGGCGGCAGGAGCCTGGAGCCGTGACCTCCTGACGGGCCTGGGGCCGGCGGCGCCGCTGCGGACCAAACGCATTCAGTACAACTTCTTTCAGGTCTCCGGCGCGCCCCGCCATCCCCCATTCATCGATGACACCACCGGCGTCTACGGACGACCCCACGAGCCGGGCAGGTCACTGATCGGCATGGCACTCGACGAGTGGGACGTCAGCCTAGGGCCAACGGCGATCAACCCGTTGACGAGCGTGGCCATTCACGATGCCGCCATCCGGCGGGCGCCGTGGCTGCGGGGGGCGAGGGCCGCGGGCGGGGTGAGCGGCTTCGATGCTTACACGCCTGACGGGCACGCCCTACTCGGGTTCGACGACCAGATCGAAGGGCTGTTCCTCGCCACGGGATGCAGTGGCGGCGGGTTCAAGATGGCGCTGGGTATCGGCCAGCGGGTGGCCGCCACGCTGACCGCATACGTCGGCGCCTGATCACGCTGTCACGACCGTCGAGCGGGTTCCGGCTGCTGCTGCCCGTTCTCCGACCCGCTGAGCGTTTCACGACCGTTCCAGGCGCGGAAGAGCGGCCGGGCGGAATGGGCGACCCAGGGTGGCCGGCAGTACGGATGCAGGATCCGGTCGGAGAGCAGCCCGAGGCAGCTCAGGTTCGGGAAGCCGGGACCTTGCTGGAGGCCGGCGAGCATCGGCAGGTGCAGCCGAGGGTGCAGGCCGCGCACCGCCAGGTCGCGCTCGATCGCCGGTGTGACGATGTCACCGTTCACCGCTTGGTCGCAGGCGCCGAGGGCGTTGGCCAGCTCGGCCCGAGCTCGGTCGGTGAGCAGCGGCTCGAACCACACGGGATCGAAGCCGGTAGCGACGACGACGTAGTCATACCGCAGCGCCTGCCGGCGGCCGTTGTACTCGATGTGGACATCGACCTCGTGGGGGCGAGCATCGAGCCGGACGACCTCGCCTGCGACGGTCCGCACATTCTGGGCACGGGCGAGCAGGTTGTTGGTGTTGAGCGAGAACACACCGCGGTCGGTCCGCCGCACGAATTCCAGGCGGTGCTCAGCGGTGAGTGACGCCCAATCACCGGGGTTCGAGTAGAGGTGGTTCTCCTCGAAGCTCTCACCTCGGGAGTACGCCACGCCCTGCCTGCTGCAGATGTCAATCGACGATCTCGGGGGCAGCACGTCGAGCAGCCCCACGACCGCAGCGGCGGCGGTCTCGCCGCTGCCCACCACACAGATCCGCATCGACCGATCGGCAGCTCGAAAGCGATGGTGCTCACGCCACAGCTGCCGTCCGTCGGTGATCAGAGCGGGAGCGGATCGGGAGCCCGGGATGTCCTCGCGCGGCGTGCCTGGCCCGGTGACAACCAGACCGTCGCCCTCCACCCAGCTCCGCCGGCCGTCCCGCTCGCAGGTCAGGCGCCAACGGCTCCCGAGAAGATCGATTTTCGTCACCCGCCCGATTCTGAGATCGAGGTCTACCCGGTCCGCAACCCACATGAGGTACTCCGACCACCGTCGATGGGACGGGTGCGGACGGCCACGGTCGATCCAGCTCGCGTACGTCATCGCGCCGTCGCCACCGCCCATCACCAGGTAGGCATCCCATGACAGGTGCCGCATCCCCTGGTGCACGGCTTGATTCGCCGAGCCCCAGTGATCCGACGCATACGGGAAGCCCACATCCTTCTCGGGAAGTGTGCCGAGAAGCTGTCGTCCGTCGGTGTAGCCGTTCTGCCCTGTCCAGTTGGCGGCCACCCCGATCTCGTCCACCACCACCACCTCGGGGACCTGCCAGCCCAGCGCCCGCAGCACGGACCGTTTCGCAGCGATTCCCACGCCTTTGGGCCCGGCGCCGATGACGAGCAAGCGCCGTTGGCCGTGCGAGCTCGGCGCTCCTCCGGCGTCCTGCCCTGACCGCTCGGACGTGCACACTCTTCCTCCATCTCAGTGCGCCGAGACCCCCGACTCGATCATCTCGACCACGGAAATGACGAGCTGTGATGCCGGTACAGTAAGGAGTTTTCGGGTGCAGTGTTGATACGCGTCGGCGGGCAGCGGCTATTCAGCAGGCGGGCTATTCAGCGGGTGTGACTGGCTGACTCTGCTGAGAGCACCTCGGTGAGTGCGGCGACTGCGTGGTGGAGGTCGGCGGGCGTGGCAGCACCGTAGCCGAGGACGAGGCCGCGATCGTGACGCTCGGCCTTGTGGTGGTACTCACCCAGACCCGCGAGCAGGATTCCCGCCTCGGCGAGCCGGTCGACGACGTCGTGTTCGTCGGCTTCGGGGGGAAGTGCCAGGACGCCGTGGAGTCCGGCGTCGAGACCACGCAGGGTCAGTGGGGTGGGTTCGAGGAGCTCGATGAGCAGGTGGCGTTTGGCCGCGTAGGTGCGACGCATCCGGGCGATGTGACGGGCCACCGCACCGTCGGCGAAGTAGCCGGCGAGCGCGGTTTGGACGATATGCGGTACGCGGTAGCCGTCGGCTTCTCGATGGGTGACGAGCCGGTGGTGCAGCTGCGGCGGCGCGAGGAGGTAACCGACCCGCAATGAGGGGCTGAGGACTTTGGACAGGGTGCCCAGGTAGGTGACCTGATCACGGTCGAGTGCGGCCAGTGCCGGAAGCGGCGGGACGTCGAAGCGGAACTCGCTGTCGTAGTCGTCCTCGATGACGAGGGCGTCATGGGTGCGGGCCCAGCGCAGCAGGTCGAGTCGCCGGGAAGCGGGGAGCCGCCCGCCCAGCGGGTACTGGTGCGCGGGCGTCACGTAGATCACTGTCGGTACTGGGTCGGTGGTGGGCAGCTGCTCGGTGATCAGGCCTGCGTCGTCGACGGGCAGGGACTCGACGTGGGCGCCGAGCGCACCGAAGATGCGGTGCGCGGCGGGGTAGCCAGGGTCCTCGATGCCCACGCGGTGGTCCCCCCGGACGGCGGTGAGGAGCTCCAGGCTGTCCCGCGTACCGGTGGTGACGAGGACGTCGTGGGCGGTGCACTGCAGTCCTCGGAAGCGTTGCAGGTGGGCCGCGATCTCGCGGCGGAGTTCGGGGAGCCCCTCTGCGGGGCCCGGGTCGGTGGGGGGTGGGTGGTCCGCGGCTGCCCGCCAGGCTCGTCGCCAGTCCGGTCCGGCGAGGGCGGACGTGTCCGCGCAGCCAGGTCGCAGGTCGATGACGGCCCGGTGCCGGGCCGGGTCCGCGGTGGCCCGACCGGCCGATGGCGTTCGTGAGCCGGCGAGGGGAGCCCGTAGATCGGGGGAGACGTAGGTGCCGGAGCCGTGCTGTCCGTCGAGGTAGCCCTCGCCACTGAGCTCGGCGTATGCCGTGAGGGTCACCGTGCGCGACACGCCGAGGCGCGCGGCGAGGGTGCGGCTGGACGGTAGCCGTTGACCGGGCCGCAGTTCGCCGCTGTGGACGGCGTCGCGGAGCTGGTCGGCGAGCTGCCGGTGCAGCGGGAGATCACCCGCCGGGTCGAGCGACACCGGGAACTCGAGTTCGGCGAATGGTCGCATCGTCCGGGCACCTCGATCGCGAAGTGGTCATCATAACTGAGGCCGAAGTGGCTCTAGCGTAAGACCACTCGAGGGGTGACTCTGGCGCCATGGGGTTACTGCCGATCACCGCCGCGACTCAGGTGCGGCGCCATGCCGAGCGGCAGAGCGTCGACCGGTCAGAGCTCGATGCGATCTTGAGCCAGGCATACGTGGCGCACGTGGCGTGCTGTGTCGAGGGCGAGCCGCTGGTGTTGCCGTTGACCTGCGCGCCGGACGGGCAACGACTGCTGCTGCACGGCTCGACCGGGTCACGGCTGGTGCGCCTGGCGTCGGCGGGTGCGCCGCTGGCGGTGACCGTGACGCTGCTCGACGGGCTGGTCTACGCCCGCTCGCTGTTCGCCAGCACGATGAACTACCGCTCGGTGGTCGCCTACGGCCGCGCTCGGGTCGTGCCGGGCGCGGAGAAGATGGCAGCACTGCGGGCGTTGTCCGAGCATCTGATGCCCGGCCGGTGGGACGAGGTGCGGGCGCCGACCGCGCGCGAGCTCGCGGCCACCGGCGTGCTTGCGCTGCCGCTGGATCAGTGCTCGGTCAAGGTCCGTCGGGGTGGCCCTTCCGACGACGAGAGCGGTGCCACGGTGTGGGCGGGCGTGCTGCCGTTGCATACCGTGGCGGGCGAACCGCAGCCTGCTGCCACGATGCGGCCGGGGACCCCGGTACCCGGCTCGGTCGAGAATCTGGTCGCGCGGCTGGGCGAGGGCGCTGTCCCCGGTGGCCGAACACGCCTGGTTGGGGGCTGGCCTGCGCGGTCCGGTAGCGAGGATGATCGCGCCGTATGAGACATCACGTCAACGTGCTGTTCCGGGGTGGCGGGCCGGCAGTGTCGCGCGCGATGGCTGTCCCGGCCCTCGAGGTGGTTCCGCCGATGTCTCCGCGCGACGAGGCGATCTTCCTGCTACACACCGCGGCCGAGATAGAACACGCGCTGATGGTGCAGTATCTGTACGCGGCCTGGTCGCTCCCACCGGATGGATCCGCCGTCGTCGGGCGCTGGCGTCGTGACATTCTCCAGATCGCACGTGAAGAGATGGCGCACTTCGCCTCGGTGCAGAACCTGCTTCGTTTCATCGGGGGTCCACTGAACTTCGATCGGGAAGACTTCCCGTTTCGCACGGCGTTCTATCCCTTCCCGTTCCGGCTCGAGCCGCTCGGCCGCGCCTCCCTCGCCCGCTATATCGCCGCTGAGATGCCTGCCGAGCCGGACGTGGATCCCCGCCTTATCGACGAGGTCGTTCGCCTCACGACCGGCGAGGAAAACGGTCAACCCGTGAATCGTGTGGGCGCCCTCTACAATCGGCTGACGACGCTTTTCGCCGATGACCAGAAGCTGCCCGACGGGCGGTTCCGTCCCGATACCGCAGACGACATCCAGGCGCTTCCAGCACGATACCGCGCCGACGTCGGACGCGGACCACTGTATCTTCGCGCCGTGCGCACCCGCGACGAGGCACTCTCACTGCTCGCCGATATCGCCAGCCAGGGCGAGGGCGAGGAGAACCTGCCCCGCTCGCATTTCCTCATGTTCGTCGACATCTTCGACGCCTGGCCTACCGGCGACGAAGGCGCCCCGTCACTCGATGTTCCGACTCACCCGAACACCACGTCCACCGGCTCCGGATCCGACGACGCGGATCTCGCCGGGGGGCGGATCACTCACCCGCGCGCCGGGGCATGGGCATCGGTCTTCGACCAGCATTACCGGATGCTGCTCAGCTGGCTTCAGCACGCGCTGCTCAGCCGCACGCGTGACACGGCGAGCTCCGGTCTCAGCCTTCGGGCGTTCGCCGAGATGCTCGTGCTCTCGGACGTGGGAGGTCTGCTCACCGCGCTGCCGCGCACCGAGAACGGCAGCGGCCGCGCCGGAGCCCCGTTCGAGCTGCCCTACTCGCTCGCCTTTCCAGATCTTCCAGGTGACCGCTGGGACTACCATCGGGAGCTGGTCGCCGTCGCGCGGGCGCAGCTCGACGCCCTCGGCGCCACGAGCGGGATCGAGGAAGCCATCCGGCAGCGCATCCTCAGCTCGACAGCGGCCGCCGAGGCATTCGTCGAGGAACACGCGAGTGACCGTGAGGCCACGCCATGAGCGTGCTGGCGTTCCCGCGACTGTACTTCCACGGCACGATGTCGTGGGATCCGATCGTGTCGAACAACGACGCCGACAACTATGACGGCATCGCCGCGCGCGCGAGGCTCGCGCCCGCGAGACGGTGGCCGGTTTCCGACAGCGGATGATCGCCAGTACCGCGCAGCGCGGCGACTGGAACTATTTCGGCACGCACATCTGCGCGCTCGAACAGGCGCGGGTGACCGGTGGGGCGGCTGGTGAGGCGGCCGGTGGGGCGGCGGAGCCTCGCCACGGAGACGTCCACGACGACCCACTGATCAACGCACCCGTGGAGCTGGTCGGCAAGCTGGTCGACATCGACCCGACCGGGCTTTCCTCGCAGATTTTCTTCGACGAGCTTTCCCTCGGAATCGCGGGCCGCCCCCACCTGCACGCGCGACCCCAGCGGCGGATGAGTTCGCGCTGGTTGAACTTCGGCCGGAACCTCAGCCAGCTCCCCATCGCCGGTGGCGCCTCCGCAGCATGGCAGGCGGTGTTCCCCGCAGCGGACGTGGAGATCGTGCGCGCCGAGGAGTCCCCGCTCCTGGCGCCGCTTGCGGCTGCCCTGCGCGATCCGCGCGCCCGCGGGCTGATGCTGCGCCTGTCCACATATCGCACCCAGTATTTCCAGAATGGCCTGCGGAATCCCTTGGAGCCCGCCCCCACGATCGAGGACCTGCAGCGGCTTCACGAGCAGGGAAAGCCCGTCTCCAACCCGGCCTACAGTGTGGTGGTAGGCGCGGTGGGCGTGTGGCTCGACGGCGACAGCGAAGCCGTCCCCGGGGGTCGCGTCCTGTTCGGTCAGAACCCGGCCCCGGTGGGTAACGCCGGTGGCCGGCCCGCGCGCGCCGGACCCGCCGCTGCGGAGTTCCATCCTGACACGAAGATCCTCTCGCTGGACCTCTCGAACACCATTCCAGAGCTGGATCTGAACGTCGAAAAAGCCGACTTCGGCCCGATCGCGGTGGTGGTGACGAAGGACGGCGACAGCACCGAGATCGCCCGGATCGAATCCTCGACCTATGACCGAGCCGCCTACGAGGCGCGCGCCGGCATCGTGGACGTCGACGTCTCCGCGCACCTGGACGTCGCGTCGCTGCCGATCGACGGGGCGCTCTCGCTGAGCGTCGACACGCCCGCGGGGCCCACGGTGCTTCTCGCTGAGCGGGAGCTGTCGGCATTCTGCGATGACTGCAACGTCTATCTTGACCAGGACGAGCCGCGCACGCTGGTGATTCAGGCGCGCGAACGCGGCGAGGTCCCGGCGCGGCCGCTGTCGATACTCGTCGCGTGGTATGACGCAGCGATGAGCTTCACCGGGGAGATGACGGTGCTTCCGATGTCAACCGACGGGACGACAGAGCTCGAAGTCCGCGGCGACGAGGCAGGGTACCGCCACATCCGCTTCAGCACCTTCGCCGGCGATGCCGCTCCGGTCCCACCCCCAGATCTCAGCATCGATACCGATCAGTTCTGCAGCGTGCGCACACTTCCGTTCGACGACGCGCTGGCAGCTGCCACCTCCGACGAAGCGCTGACCTGGGAGTTCGTCTACTCGAACATCCTTGCGACCTACGACGCGATCACTCCGCGCATGAGCACCATCATCGACCTCTCCGATGAGGACGCGGTCCGGACGTTCGCGCGTCGCCTCAAGGAGGTCACAGCGGCCGAGCTTGTCGAAAGCCGACGGTACATGCCGGTCACGCGTGATCTGTCGCGTGGCAAGCGCGAGCTCGTGCACCGCTTCTGTGATCTCGCGCTTGCCGCCTCCCCGCCGAAGGCAGACCTCACGGCGGAGGGGCTCGACAGTGGGCACGAGACGCCCGAGCCGGCGGCCCGCGAACAGCTTCCGGACGTGGCGGTGGGTGAGCCGTTCGACAAGCGCGCGCTCTCGTGACCCGCTGGCTACTTCTCGTCGTCGGGGTGCTGGCGTTGTTCCTGGTCGGGTTCCTCGTGGCCGGGGCGTTCTCCGTGCCGCCGCTCGACGACCCTGCGTCGTGGCTGTCGGGCGGTGGTGTGCTCGCCGGGGTCGGGGGAGTCGGGCTGCTGGTGGCCGACGTCGTGCTCCCGGTTCCGTCCAGCCTGGTCATGGTCGTCCACGGGGCGCTCTTCGGGGTCGTGCTCGGCACGGCCCTGTCGCTGCTGGGTGGGGTGGGCAGCGCGCTGGCCGGTTACGGCCTGGGGCGCGTCGGCGGTCCGCCACTGCTGCGGTCGGTCTGCTCGGAGGCGGAGCGGGACCACGCCGGCCTTCTCGTACGCCGATGGGGGTTGCTGGCGGTGACCGCCACCCGTCCGGTGCCCCTCCTCGCCGAGACCGTCGCGGTGGTCGCCGGGGCCTCTCGCCTCGGACTGGTTCGCACGACGGTGGCAGCGGCCGCCGGATCGCTGCCCGGCGCGTTGCTCTACTCGGTGGCCGGCTCGTCGGATGGCGGAGCGCCGAGCGGGCTGGTGGTGTTCGCCATCGTGATCGCCATCGCTGCGAGCCTGTGGATGCTCGGACGGCGTCACCCCCCACCCAGCTCGAACGTGTAGTTTCCTGGCGGGCGATCCTGCTGGGACTCTCGGCCGGAGGAATGAGCGCTCATGCGCGAGGAGAAGATCGGCGATTTCCTGGACCGGCTCGCTGACAGGGTACCGGCTCCGGGGGGGGGTCGCGCTGCGCGCCGACCATCTCGTGGTGGGCGGCCACCTGTACTGCCAGAACCGCTTCACCGCTGATGGGGAGGTCAACCTGGTGGCGGCCCGGGTCGGTGCCGAGGACGTCATGACCGTGCTGCGCCGGTCGGTGGTGCAGCTCAGCCTCACCGGCGTCGCAGGTCGGGGGCTGCTGCGCGAGGCCGTGGACGCGCTGACCGCGCGCGGTCAGCGCGCTGGGCGCCGAGGTCGATCACCTCATCGGCGCGTTGCAGCCTCGCTGGGATGCTGCCGCCGCGGTGGTGCACGCCGCGGCCGCCGCCGGCATCCGGACGGCTACCGCAGCGGATGAGGTGATCAGATTGGGCGGCCCCGCCGTGGACGCCTGGCGTCCTCTGCTGGTCTCGCTGGCCACGTAGGCGTAGGTGAGGTCATCGACCAGCACAGTGTCAGGCTCGAAGCCCTGATTGAGTGCCCGCACGTCGGCCACGGCCAGCAGGATGTCGCGCAGGATCGTGGCCGTGGAACCCGTCCACAGCGCTGATGCGGCCCGGGTCACGGTGACCTGGGAGGAGATCGCGGACAGAGCGACGCTGTCGACGGTCTTGACGATGTGGTTACCAGCACCGTGGCAGGCCGGCCCACAGCGTCACGGCAGGGCCCGGCCGGCCGCCGGGAGCTGCGGTAGGGGAAGCGGCAATCAGGGGAGCGCTTCCGCTCAACCAGCGGCCGGCCGGGGATCATAGGGGCCGCTCGCTCGATTTGACTGCCACCCGCACACAATCAGTGCAGTAACGCACACAATCCACGCAGCCAGGGCAGTCGTCGTCATAGTCGGGTACCGGAGTCGATTCGTCCACGTGCGCATTACACAACGCGACGTGACTTTGCGATCCCACCCGCCAGGACGGCCGGGTGAGCGTGTCGTCAGCCTCCAGCAGATGCAACGCGGGCACCGACCGATCACAGCGCAGCGCCTTCACCTCACCCGCTGCGAGGGCAGATCAGTGCGGGCCGGCGCGCTCACCGGGGGCTCAACTCCGCGGCCCGGCGCACACAGTCCGGGCAGATCAGCACGTCAGCGCAGGTACAGCCCTCCGGGCAGTCCCACGGCGGCAGCCTGTCCGCGGTCAGCTCCGCCCCGCACAGCGCCAGATACAACCAACACCGATGCTGCTCGAACAGCGCCGTATCCGCCATCAGCAGATGCACACTGCCCGGCTCCATACACCCCACACCCGGGGAATCGACCACCGTGGCGCTAACCCCGCGGTCACCGGAAACCTCACCACCGGAGGAGGTTCGCGCTTGCGTGCCGATCTGCTCGGAGATGCTCACCGGGCACCGCCCGAATGCGGCCAGCCAGCTGAGGGGGAGGCGGCCGTGCTCGGGAGGGGGCTGCGGGTGCTCCAGCGCACGGCCGCCCGCACACACACCGGGCAGTACCTCGGGTCCTCCTCGATCTCCCCGGCGGTGCCGCTACCCGGGTGGACCACCACACCGCACACCGCGACCTGGTTACCACCCCAGCGATCCGGGCCCAGCGCATCATCAGCCAGCAGCAGATGCGACACCTCCCCCTGCCGAGCCACCCCGGCGCACCCGCAGGCACCCGAGCACGCCCGCACCGCTTACTCGACGCACCCGACACCCTCCAACATCGCCCGTGCCGCTTTGGCCGCTTCAGCCCGGGGCAGCCGCACTCCCAGCTGATTGGCCCCGTGGGGATACCAGGCCCACGTCCCGCCGACCTCGTGCACCAACACCACCGTGCACAACTCCGCGTTGTCGGTCCGTCTGCCCTCCACCACCACCCGACAGCGCTCCCTCTCCTCGGTCGTCAACGGCCAACCACCGGCCGCTGGTTGTGCTGCGTTGTCGTCCCTCACCACGTCTGACCCCTCACTACCCCGGATTCACGGTCTAGGACTCGCCCCGGCCGTGGTCAGCTACGGCACGACCGGGACGAGCAGCCAACCCCCGGCCGCCAGGCGACCAGTGATCGGCAGCACAGAGCGTGGCGTGGCAAAGCGAGGCGACACAGGGACGGAACGTCCTAGTTTGGTGACGTTGCGCTAGTCAATGACGCCCAGGATCTCCGCCAATCTGCGTAGCCCCACCGGTCGAGCCCGACCGGCCCACAAGTCGCGCACAATCGCTACAGCGAGCGTGTGATGCCGTATCCACTGCGGCGCCTGGCGGTGCAACGCCAGCAGCGCCTTCACTGCTCCCTCGACGTCACCGACCTCCGTGCGCGCACGGGCAATGTCCAGCATGAGCCAGGTCCGCCACGATGGCGGCGTGTCCGAACTCAACCTGATACCTCGCGCTAGAAAGAGTGCAGTATCAGGCTGTCCGTGCTGCACCGCTAGTCGGATACGCTCAATCCGCACCGCAGAACGGTTGAACACCGAAACTAACTTGCCATTGATCGGCGGGGGAAGCTCCGCAAGCCGCCCCGCTGCGGATTCCGCGACCTTGAGCATGTCACTAGCCTGCTCGTAATCGCCTGCTCGGCCGGTACTGGTTGCCGCTGAAATCAACAGGCCGCCCCACACCCGCACCTCATTAGCGGTTCGGGGGCCATTGCGCTCGACGCCATCGGCAGCGTGAATAGCGAGCCGCTGTGCATCAGTCAAACGGTTCTGTCGTTGATACGCCCAGGCGATGGAGTTAGAGACCATCGGGGCCAATAGCGGATCGTCTCCCGAATCCGCTGCTAGCTGTCCCCTCTCCAGGCTCGCCAGCGCGAGGTCTGTCTTGCCCAACCTGATGGCCAGATGGCCACCAAGCTGGAACGCCTTACCTAAGGCGGCCCGCGCGGCGGCGCGTTTGTCGCCTCGTCCCACCGCCACAGCAAGCCTGGCGTCATCGATGATCCCCGGTAGCGACCGCGCCAGCTGCTCGAACTCGGCCGCGTGGTAGAGCGTCCACCCGTCAGCGATCTCTGCCCTCAGCAGATCAGGAGAGAACGGCTCAGCACTGTCCGGCTCCACAGCTGTCGGCGCCAACGGAGATGGCATGATTGCCCGACGAACGGCCACCAGCGCGGGAGACTCACCCTGCTCAGTCTTCAGCGCCGGGGGGTCACCCAACAACCCGGTGACCTCGACCCCGAGGCCGGCGGCAAGCTTGTGCAGCGTGGGCAGCCGCACCGAATGCTTACGGTGCTGTTCCAGCTTCCGGATCACATCCACGGAAACCCCGCAGCGTTCCGACAAGCCCTCCTGAGTCAGATCAGCAAGCCTTCGCAGCCGCGCCAGGCGATCCCCCAGATGCCCGGCACCGACGATTGCGTCATCACTCACGAACGCACCACTCAATTCACCGGAGGTATTAGACCCTCACCGACGCCCCGGGGCCGTCGCCCTGGGGCGGAACACTCCGGTGAGGGGTGCGCGCGTCAGGCTACGTGCCGACCCACCCGATCGAGCGCACGCCCCCGGCGTGTCGGTCACGGTGGACCGGCACCCTGGGAAGATCACCGCGAGCGGCCCTGGCTGGTCCACGGTGGACAGCAGATGGCCCGGCCAGGAGGGGATCACCCCGGCCGGGCCGCTGTGTGCGCTGTGGTGGCTGCTCAGCCGCTCGTGGTCACCTCGCTGCGATGGTCGCGGTAGCAGCTCTGGCACAGCGGGTCGCCCAGCACGATGTGCGGGGCCGGGCGGGTGCTGCACCACAGGCACGCCCGGGCCGGCTCCCCGGCCGCCCGCGCTCGCCGGATCACCGCGGCGATGTTCTCGATGGTGTGGCACTCCCAGCCGGCCAGCCAGGTCAGGCTGTGGCGTTCGGCATCAGAGATCGCCACGCCGGCCAGCGCGTCAAGCAACAGCGCCAACTGATCGCGCTCCCAGGTGAGTGGGCCGGACTCGATGTCGTCGGCGCGCTGTCGGCAGGCACGCTCGGTGGCCTCGTCCCCGTGCACCGGACAGGACCTGTCCAGGCATCGGTACTCGTGCCGCATGCCGGCGCCGACGATCTCGCAGGTGCACTGGGGAGTGATTACGGTGCTCATGGGCCGGACCTCTCTCCGGTCAAGGCCCTGGCGCTGGTGTTCCTGCACCGCCCGGGGCCGCTCCAGGCCCGCGGTTGCGAGCTCTGAGCGGACAACACCCCTACTACCTGCACTGACTTAGGGTCGGTATGCCCAGAATGGCGGTTCTGGGGCCATCTGTCCAGTGAGGCTTCGCCTCGCACCGGCCGTGCAACTCGGCGGGAACATCGGCGACCCACCAGGCGATCGCGGTGAACAACCCGCCGGCCACGACTGCCGCCACCTACCACGCCGGCAGGCCGGGCGCGGAACGTCGTGGCGTGCCCGTCCTCGATGCTGGGGACGACGATCAAGTCGGGCGCCGACGAGCCGGATCCCGAACGGTGGAGCCACGACTACCGCAGGCGGAGGCGCTGATGCGAGGCGAGGAGTGCGACAACGGCGAGCGGCGCCCGGCGCGTCGTGCGCGGCTCGCCTGAGCATCCCGTCGTTGTCGGCGCACCACCGTGGTCGAGCTCAGGTCGGGGTGGGCTTGCGCAGGATCTCGGGGAGGGAGCCGAGCCGTCCGGCGTGTTCCGGGACCCGGCCGATGAGCTCGGCGATCTCGGCGGACACCTGTTGCCGTTCGGCCACGTCGGCCTGCTCGGCGAGCTCCTCCAGCCGGGTCGTATCGCTCATCGGCTCGCCTGCCAGTGAACCCGCGACGGCGAGATGCGCGGCAGCGGCGAACGACTCGCCGAAGACCCGTCCTTCGAGCAGAGCCAGCTGGGCGATGGTGTACGACTCCGCCTGGGCGAGCGCCCGCCGCATCCGGTCGGCCGCGAGCCTGCGGTCGGTCACGCAGCCGTAGGCGGCCTCCAGGCCGTCGCGCCGGGCGAGACCGAGCACCGCGAGGTGCACCACGGTGGCCGCCGCGTGCCCGAGCCTGATCAGCGCGATCTCGGCCTCGGGGGTGATCAGCTCGGTGGCGTGTTCCTCGGCGAAGGATCGCGAGTCCTGCCAGCTCTCCACGCTGATCCAGTCCGCCACCAGGTCCTCGAGCAGCAGCGGCCGGTACGCCGCGTCGATGCCGACCGCCATCACCTCGTCGAGCAGGTCCAGGTGCCGTTCGGCCCGCGGTGCGGCGAGCAGGAGCAGCTCTTCGAGCGCGACGAAGGCCGAGTCCGCCAGCAGTTCCTGCTCATGCGCCGCGAGGTAGCTCTTCGACTGCCGCCAGGTCGGCGCCACGATCCATTCGACCGCAAGGCCGATCTGTTCCGGGGTGAGGCTCAGCCAGTCCGGAGGTCCGGTCCGGTTGACCGTCCACCAGGCGTGATCGACCTCGAGTGCGTTGCGGCTCCGGTGCCCGCGTAGCGCGTTGCGGGCCGCGAGCACGATGGCGTCCGGGGTGTCGGTCTCGTCCGGTGCGAGCAGCGTGGCGAGCTCGCGCAGCCCGGTCGGCGGGTCACCGTGGCGGACGTGGAACCCGGCGCGCTCGATGATCAGCGTGTCCCGGACCCCCGGCGACTCGGCGAAGGCATCGACGCAGGTGGTGTAGACATCGACCCCGTCGGAGATCTGGTCGAGCCCGGCGAGATGGCCTGCGAGGTTGGTCAGCGAGGTGACGAGGTGGTGCAGGTAGGCGGTCGGGTCGGTCTCGGTCAACCCGCGGAAGGCGTCGGCGGACTCCGTGCCGGGGGCCAGGGCTTCCTGGCGCTGTCCGATCGCGGCCAGGTACACGGCGAAGTCGTTCAGGCACATGGCGAGGAAGGGCAGGTAGGACGTCGGGTTGGCCTCGGCCAGCACCCGGTAGGTGTCGACGGCCTGCCGCGCCGGCGCCAGGGCGATCTCGTGTTCACCCATCTCGGCCAGTTTGGTGGCGAGCTGGTGCACGGACATCGCGAGCTCGGGCAGGTAAGCCTCGGGCGTGTCCTCGACCAGCCGGTACAGGGCTTCGACACCGGAAGTCCCGGCGATCGAGGCGTGCCGGGCCAGGTACCGCCGCAGGTAGGGGCTGCGCCGGTCCGGTTCGCCGTCCGCGGGGGGCTTCGCCTCGGGAAGGGCCACCAGCGTTTCGGCCAGCGCCTGGGCCGTCGGGCTGCCGGGAACCGGCAGCGGTGCCCCGAGGAGATGCTCGACGAGCTCCTGGTGACACAGCCGGTAGACCAACTCGCCGTCCCGCTCGTCCTCGACGACGTGACACCCGTGGTGCTCGAGTACCCATGCCAGGTCGGCGGCGCGATACTCGACGCCCTCCGGGCTCATCGCCGTGCTCGCAGCCACCCACACGACACGGGGTATGCCTTGGCCCAGGCTCCAGGCCAGCCCACGTAACAGATCTCGGGCGGCGCCGGGGATCTCGGCGCCGTCGCGAACCAGGGTCGCGCCGCTCGACAGCTCGTGGTCCAGTGCCCCACCGACCGTGGTCGCGAGCTGCCACGCCCAGTCCTGCGCGGTCACGTCGATGATCAGCCGCAGGATCTGGGAGGTCATGACCCGGGCGTAGAGGAACCCGCCGTGCTCGGCTGCCCTGTCGGCGAGGATCGGCGCCACCCGCTCCGCGAGATCGCCACGACCTCCGGCGCGCAGCCGCCTCGCCACGTACTGCTCGATGTCATCCCGGGTGCCCGCCTCGGCGTCGAGATCGACGACCGGCACGTCCCGTCCGAACATCTCGGGCAGCTCGACGACGCCCGATCCGCCCGCAGCGGGCCCGCACCGCAGAAACTCCCGTTGCTGGGTCGCGAGCAGTACCCGAGCCACCGTGCCGAGCGCGACCAGCAGTTCCGTCGCGATCTTGTCGACATGTTCGGGAACCGCATCGTCCAACCCGTCGAGAACCAGGGTCGGCGGCGACGTCATCATCGCGATCTCGGCGATCAGCTGCCAGCCTGCCTGCGGCACCGGCAACCCGAGCTGCTCGGCCAGCGCGACCGAAAGGTCCTGCTCGTCCATGCCGTGCAGGTGCACCGACGCGTCGACGGCGCCGGCACCCGGGTCCGGACACTCCGGCCCGAGCGGGGCATGTGCGAGCAGCTCTGCTCGTTCGGTGGGGTCGGACAGCGCGGCGATGTG
>JALYQB010000314.1 GCA_030856045.1 Actinomycetota bacterium | reverse complement strand
CGGAGTCGATGGGTCAGCCCGGCGAGCCGGCTTCGCGGCACGTGCTGGACCGTTACGTCCTCGCCAAGCTGCACGACCTCGTCGTCGACATCACCGACCGGATGGACCGCTACGACCTCGCGGGCGCCTGCGAGTCGCTGCGGTGGTTCTGCGACGCGCTGACCAACTGGTACGTCCGCCGGTCCCGCGACCGGTTCTGGGCCGGGGACGCCGCCGCGATCGACACGCTGCACACGGTGCTGGAGCTGACCTGCCGGGTCGCCGCGCCGCTGCTGCCGCTGTCGACCGAGACGATCTGGCGCGGGCTGACCGGTGAGCGGTCGGTGCACCTCACCGACTGGCCGTCCGCCGACGAACTGCCGCCAGATCCTGCGCTGGTCGACGCGATGGACCGGGTGCGCCAGGTGGCGTCTGCGGCGCTGTCACTGCGCAAGGCACGGGGCCTGCGGGTCCGACAGCCGCTGGCCCGGCTCACCGTGGCGGCGGCCGACGCCGAGCAGCTCGCCCCGTTCACCGACCTGCTCCGCGACGAGGTGAACGTCAAGTCGGTGGAGCTCACCACCGACGTGGCCGCGCACGGGCGGTTCGAGCTCGCGGTCAACGCCCGCGCGTGCGGCCCGCGGCTCGGCGGGGACACCCAGAAGGTGATCCGCGCGGTGAAGGCGGGGGAGTGGGAGAACACGCCCGGCGGCGGCGTCGTCGCGGGCGGCATCGAGCTGCTCCCCGGCGAGTACACCGAGCGGCTCGTCGCCGCGGACCCGGAGGAGACAGCCGCGTTGCCCGGTACGCCGTCCGATCCTCTCGGCGGACTCGTGGTGCTCGATACCGCACTCACGCCGGAGCTGGAGGCCGAGGGTTGGGCCCGCGACGTCGTGCGCGACATCCAGGTGCGGCGGCGCGAGGCGG
The DNA here is from genome assembly GCA_030856045.1 of Actinomycetota bacterium. Lineage (GTDB taxonomy): Bacteria > Actinomycetota > Actinomycetes > Mycobacteriales > Pseudonocardiaceae > JALYQB01. Next base: position 13,442 of record JALYQB010000314.1, on the reverse strand, counting down.
GGCTGGCCGTCACCGACCGCATCCGGCTGACCCTGGGCGTCCCAGTGGAGCGGCGCGGGTACGCAGAGCTCTACCGCGAGATGTTCGAGCGGGAGACCCTTGCGGTGCAGCTGGAGCTCACCGCGCCGTCGGCGGACGTCGCGCCCACGACCGGCACCTCGATCGCGCTGACCCGCAGCCGGTGATCGCGCAGGAGCCTGGACGTGCACTCTGAATGGTGTCCTGATGTGTGCTGACGGCGCCGCGGCGCGGCGGTGGCGGGAGCTGCTCACCGCGCGCGCGATCCCGCCCGGTATCCGCGCCGCCGCCCCGGACGACCCGCACCGGCACGATCCGGCACGCTTCACGCCGCCTGCCGACCCGCCCGACACCCCGTCGCGGTGGGTCGCGCTCGACCTCCTCGGGACGAGCGGCGGGACCGTCCTCGACGTGGGGTGCGGCGCGGGCGCGGCCTCGGTCACGCTGCAGCCGTCCGCGCATCACATCACGGGCACGGACAACGCCGCGGACATGCTGGACGCCTTCGCGTGGGCGTGCGAAGAGCGCGGCGTGCCCCACCGGACCGTGCTCGGGCCGTGGCCGGACACCGCGGCCGAGGCGGGCAGCGCCGACGTCGTGGTCTGTCACCACGTGGGCTACAACACCGCCGACCTCGGGCCGTTCGTGCTCGCGATCGACGCGGCGGCGATCCGCGGTATCGTGCTGGAACTGCACGCCGAGCACCCGACGTCGTGGCTGGACCCGCTGTGGCGACGGTTCCACGGCCTGCGGCGCGCGCCTGCGGCCACGGCGGACGACGCCCTCGCGGTGCTCGTCGAGATCGGCATCCGCCCCCGGGTGCGGCGGTGGACCAAGCCTGCCCGCGCGCGGGGCGCCGACGAGGTGGAGCTGGCCCGGCGGCGCCTCTGCCTACCCCGGTACCGGGCCGACGACGTCGCGCGGGCGCTCGACGTGCTGCCGCAGGGCCCCCGGGAGATTCTGACGATCTCGTGGGATTCCTCCCCTGGACGGACCGGGCTGACCTGACCTGCCGTCCTTGCAGCACCCCGGAGCAGGGATGATCCGGTCGTGATCGAGGTGGAGACGGCGCTGGGGCTGGGCGCGGCGGTGCTGCTGGCAGCGGTCCTCGCGGTGCGTGTCTCCACCCGACTGGGACTGCCGTCGCTGCTGCTGTACCTCGGCATCGGGCTGCTGCTCGGCGAGTCCGGTATCGGGATCGACTTCGAGGACACGGCGCTCACGCAGGCGCTCGGCATCGCGGCGCTGGTGCTGATCCTCGCCGAGGGAGGGCTGACCACCCGGTGGTCGGTGGTGCGCCCTGCGCTCGGCCCCGGGATCGCGTTGTCGACCGTGGCAGTCGCCGTGAGCATCACGGTCACCGCCGCGGCACTGCACTGGCTGCTCGACCTGGACTGGCGCGCCGCGCTGCTGTGGGGAGCGGTGCTCTCCTCGACGGACGCGGCGGCGGTGTTCAGCGTCCTGCGCGGGCTGCGGGTCCCACGGCGGCTCGCGGGCGCGCTGGAGCTGGAGGCCGGCATCAACGACGCGCCGGTGTTCGTGTTCGTCGTGCTGCTGGCCGAAGGTGACGCGCTCGACTGGTCGTCGCCGCTGTTGGTGCTGTACGAGCTCGGCGCGGGGGCGGTCGCCGGGGGGCTGCTCGGCCTCAGCGGTGCGTGGGCGCTGCGGCGCGCGGCGCTGCCCGCGACCGGTCTCTATCCTCTCGCCACGGTCGCGGTGTGCGTGCTGGCCTACGCCGCAGCCGAGGGTGTGCACGCGTCGGGCTTCCTCGCCACCTATCTCGCGGGGCTCGTGCTCGGGAACTCCCGGCTCCCGCACCGCCAGGGCACGCTGTCGTTCGCCGAGGGGCTCGGCTGGCTCGCCCAGATCGGCCTGTTCGTGCTGCTCGGCATCTACGCGTCGCCGTCGCGGCTGCCTGCGGTGCTCGTTCCGGCGCTGGTCGCGGGCGTGGTGCTCGTCCTCGTCGCGCGGCCGCTGTCGGTCGTGCTGGCGACGGCGCCGTTCCGGATGCCGTGGCGGGAGCAGGCGTTCCTGTCATGGGCCGGGCTGCGCGGCGCGGTGCCCATCGTGTTCGCGCTGTACCCGCTGACCGAAGGGGTCGACGGTGCGCAACGGCTGGTGGACGTCGTGTTCGTGCTCGTCGTGCTGCTGACGCTGCTGCAGGGCAGCACGCTCGCCGTGCTGGCGCGGTGGCTGCGGCTCGACCGGCCCGAGCAGGGCACCGAGATCGAGGTGGACGCCGCGCCGCTGACCGACATCGGTGCCGAGCTGCTCCAGGTGCGGGTGCCGCCCGAGTCCCGGCTGCACGGCGTCTATCTCACCGAACTGCGGCTGCCGCTCGGCGCCACGGTGAGCCTGGTCGTCCGGGAGGGCGCGGGCTTCACGCCGCAGAGCACGACCCGGCTGCAGGAGGGTGATCAGCTCCTCGTGGTCACGACCACCGACGGTCGGGTGGCGACGGAGCGCCGGATCCGGGCGGTGCACCGCGCGGGCCGGCTCGCCCGGTGGCGGGGGGAGACCGGACAGTGACATCGCGCCGCAGCGACGCCCCGCCGAGCAGCACCGCGAGCAGGCTCACGGCGAGCAGCCAGCCGCCGAGGACGTCGGTCGGGGAGTGCACCCCCAGCACCACGCGTGATGCGCCGACCGCTACCACGACCAGGCCCGCCGCTGACCAGGTCGCGACCCGCAGCCACGTGGCACGCAGCACGGCGAGCAGCAGCACGGCGAGCAGCAGGTACACCGCGGCGGAGTTCGTCGCGTGGGCGGACGGGAAGCCGGAGTTCTCCTCGGCCACCGTGGCGAGTGCCTGGTCCGGTCGCGGACGCTGCACCAGCAGCTTCGTGATCGTAATGGCCGCGGCGGAGCCCACTCCCGCCACGGCAGGCAGCACCAGGGGAGCGGCGGCGCGGGTCTGCCGCGCGAGTATCCCGCCCACGACCAGGGCGATCGGCGCCCACACCAGCACGTCACCGAAGTACGTGAGGACGGCGAACACCGCAGCCAGCTCGGACGTGCGGTCGCGGGCGACGGCGGCCAGCACCACGCTGTCCAGCCCCGACGGCCCCGGGTGCCTGCTCACCAGCACCGCGACCGCCACGAAGCCGACGAGCCCCGCGCCGCCGCAGGCCAGCAGCACCGTGGCGGGCCTCGTCGTCATGGGGCGAGCGTAGGACGCGGGCCCGTCAGGGATGATGGCCTGGTGACTCCGCGAGATCCGCACCCGGGCGGTGCCCCCGACCTCACGGTGCAGCACCGGCCCCGCCGGGCGGGACTGCTGGTGGTGACCGCGCTCGTGGCACTGACGCTGGACCTGGTCACCAAGGTCGTCGCGGTGGCCCTGCTCTCCGGCGGCGCTCCGGTGCGGCTGTTCGGTGGCGGCCTCTACCTGGTGCTGTACCGCAACCCGGGCGCGGCGTTCTCGCTGGCCACCGGCCTCACCTGGCTGCTGACCCTCATCGCGCTCGCGGTCGTCGTCGCGATCGTCCGGGTGGCGCCGCGGCTGCGGTCCGTGGGATGGGCGGTCGGGCTGGGACTGGTGCTCGGCGGCGCGCTCGGGAACCTCGTCGACCGCTTCTTCCGGTCACCGGGGCCGCTGCGGGGCCACGTCGTGGACTTCCTGTCGCTGTTCGCGCCCGACGGCAGCGTGTGGCCGGTCTTCAACCTGGCCGACTCCGCGATCATCAGCGGCGGGGTGCTGCTGGTGGTGCTCGCGCTGCTCGGCCGCGACTACGACGGCACGACGACCCGCGAGCGGCGCGACGCTGCGGAGGAATCGCAGTGACCACGCGGACCCTCCCCGTCCCGGATGGGCTGGACGGCCTGCGGGTGGACGCGGGCCTCGCCAAGCTGCTCGGCCTCTCCCGCACGGTCGTGGCCACCCTCGCCGAGGGTGGGGCGGTGCTGCTGGACGGCGCGACGGCGAGGAAGTCGGACCGGTTGCTCGCCGGCGCCTGGCTCGAGGTGACGCTGCCCGAGCCGGACCGGCACGTCGTGGTCCCCGCCGAGCGCGTCCCGGGTCTTGAGGTGCTGCACGAGGACGCCGACATCGTCGTGGTGGCCAAGCCGGTGGGCGTGGCCGCGCACCCGAGCCCCGGCTGGACGGGCCCGACGGTGATCGGCGGGCTCGCGGCGGCGGGGGTGCGGGTGTCGACGTCCGGGGTCGCCGAACGCCATGGCGTCGTGCACCGGCTCGACGTGGGAACCAGCGGGGTCATGGTGGTCGCGAAGTCGGAGACCGCGTACACGGCGCTCAAGCGGGCGTTCAAGGAGCGCACCGTCGACAAGCGCTACCGGGCGCTCGTGCAGGGCCACCCCGATCCCAGCCGGGGCACGATCGACGCGCCCATCGATCGCCACCCGAAGCATGACTGGCGTTTCGCGGTGGTCGCAGGCGGCAGGCCGTCGGTCACCCACTACGAGGTGCTGGAGGCGTTCCCCGCGGCGTCGCTGTGCGAGGTGACCCTGCAGACCGGCCGCACGCACCAGATCCGGGTGCATTTCGCTGCCCTGCGCCATCCCTGCTGCGGCGACCTCACCTACGGCGCGGACCCGGCGCTGGCCGCCCGGCTGGGGCTCTCGCGGCAGTGGCTGCACGCGCAGCGGCTGGGCTTGCACCACCCCGCCGACGGTCGCTGGGTCGAGTTCACCAGCGACGAGCCCGCCGACCTGCGCCACGCGCTGGACGTGCTGGGCGCGGAGTAGCGGTGCGTGCCCGGTGGATGCTGGCCGCGCTGCTGTTCGTCACGTTCGGCGCCGCGGTCCTCGTGGCGGGTCAGCGCCCGCCCGGTCCCGCTCCGCTGCCGGGAGTGGAGCGGCTCGGGCCGGAGCCGGGGGAGCCGGTGGCGCACTACGCCGCCAGGGCGGCCGCATCGGTCCCCCCGGCGGGCGCGGGTCCGGCGTGGGCGCTGGTGCAGTTCTCAGACCACCTCGCCGCGCGTGACGCCGCCGAGATCACCCGGAACGTCCGGCTGGCCCGCGTGGTGCTGCGGGTGCCGCTCGACCGGGTGCAGACGGCGCTCGTGACACGGGTCGTGCCGGGGCAGTACCCCGAAGCCGAGATCGCCGCCGGACTGCGCTCCGCCGCCTCGGCGCGGTCGGCGGCCACCGCAGGCTCTCCGCCGGGGTCGCGGTCGGGCGCCGTCGCCGCCGCCGAGGCGGCCCGATTGCGCGACGGGTGCGCCTGCGTGGTGGCGGCGTTGGTGCACGGTGACCGGGCCGCGCTGTCCTCGGTGGCCACGCAACCCCAGGTGCGGGTGGTGCACGCCGCCGAGGTCGGCACCCCGCCGTCCGGCCTGGCGCTCGCCCCGCTGCTTCCCGAACAGCGCGAGGTCGCCGGGCCGGTGCCCGACGACGGCCCGGTGCCCTGAGACGGTCGTCAGCGGTGCGCGGCGCGGCGCTTGCGCAGCCTGCGGCGCGCGAGCAGCGCGATCGACAGCACCACCGCGGCCACCACCACGTAGTCGAGCACCGAGGAGTATCGCTCGATCACGGCGTACTGGGTACCGAGCGCGTAGCCGCCCCCGATCAGCAGCGCGTTCCACAGGCTGCTGCCGAGCAGGGTCAGCACCGAGAAGCGCAGGAGCGGCATGCGCGACGCGCCCGCGGGGAGCGAGATCAGGCTGCGCACCCCGGGGACCAGCCGCCCGGTGAACACGGCCGTGCCCCCGTGCCGGTCGAACCACCCTGCGGCGCGTTCGACGTCCTCCCGGTCGAGCAGCGGCAGCCGGGCGAGCAGTGCGGTGGCCCGGTCCGCTCCGAGCCGCGCGCCCAGCGCGTAGAGCAACAGCGCGCCCAGCAGCGCCCCGGCCGTGCCGGCGACGAGGATGCCCAGCAGGTCGAGCCGCCCCCGGTTGGCGAGGTAGCCGGCGAGCGGCAGCACCACCTCGCTGGGGATCGGCGGGAAGGCCGTCTCCAGCAGCGTCAGCGCTCCGACACCGACCTCGCCGAGCCGGTCCACCACGCTGATCACCCAGCCGGTCAGACCACCGGGCCCCTCGGACTGGGCCGCCACCGAGATCACGCGCACCGCGCTGACCTTAGCCAGCTCCGGACCCCGCCGCCCGGGGGAGGCCCTTGGATGACAGGAGTTCACTGTGTGAGAGTCATTGTGTGAGAGAGTTCACTGTGTGAGAGCGTACGCTCGACCGTGTCGGGCAATTGCGCGAGTGCGGTGTTGATGTATCGGCACAATTGCATTCATCCACTGTTCCATCTCATGCACTGAGAATTCCTCCGATGGCGGTTGACTCGTCCCCTGGTGGGCGAGAACGGTCGGGGGTTGTCAGGAGCAGCCCCGACACCTGGAGCGCGATCATGTCACCGCAGACCACGGACCTCCCGCAGGCGACGAACGCGCAGCGGCAGGTTGACGAGATCCTCGCCGCCCGGCAGCCCTGCGCAGCGCACTAGCAGTCCCGCTCCCCCCGCCGGGCGCGGTGGGCGGTGTGGGAGCGGCCCGTCCTATTCCACACACTCAGGGGCAGCTCGCCCCGCTGCACACGGCAGGACGGATCCATTCATGTTGACCTGGACATCAAATGCGGCGGTCGTCATCCGGTCCTTGATCGGTGACTCCGGACTGTCCGAAGGCTCGGGATTGCGACTCGTGATCCACCCGCAGAGCCGATCACTCGTGATGAGCCTGGCCCCGGGGCCGACCTCGCACGACGACGTCCTCACACGCCACGGGGTGCGCGTGTTCCTCGACCCGGCCGCTGCCGCCCGGCTGCGGGAGCAGACGCTCGACGCCCGGATCACCGGCGACGAGCAGCGCTTCTTCCTCACGACCTGACGGGGTCAGGACGGGGGATCGATCCGGGCGAGCTTGCGGCCGACCTTGAGGTAGAAGGCGCCGGTTTGGCCGTTGAGCTTGTCCTTGAGCACGGCCGCGAGGGGTTCACGAGCCTCGTCAGCGGTGAGCGTCACCTGGTCCTGGCCGTCCTCGGACTCGACCACGAGCCGCAGGCCGTTCTGCTGGGCGACGCGGCGTACGTCGCCGTTGCTCCTGGCGAAGCCAAGCGCCTTGACCACCTCGGTCACCGACCGGCCGAGGTCCGTGACCGTAGGCAGGTCTTCGATCTCGGCGAAGGTCCGCTCGGAGAAGCGGGCACCGAACTCCTCGCGCGCCTTCATCGCCGCATCGACGCCGTGGATGGCGGCGGTGACCTCACCGGCCAAGATCTTCTTCAGGTCCATCGGGTGCAGCGAGCCGGCCGCCAGCCGGGCGCTCGTCACGGCGAGTTCGGTGTCGCGCCACTCGCTCAGTGCCCGGAAGTAGGGCTCCACCAGTCGGTCCGGCACCGACATGATCTTGCCGAGAATCTCGCCCGCAGGGGCGGTCAAGGGGACATAGTTGCCCTTGGACTTGCTCATCTTGGCCCCGGTGCCGTCCGTGCCCTCGATCAGCGACGTCGCGGCCACCAACTCCGCGGGTTGCCCGCAGATGTCCATGACCTTGCGGCACATCTGCATGTTCAGGAACTGGTCGATGCCACCGACCTCGAGGTCGGTGTTGATCTCCACCGAGTCCAGGGCCATGGCCACCGAGTACAGCAGCTCGGCCAACGACAGCCCGTGACCGGCCGCCAGCCGCTTGCGGAAGTCTTCGCGTTGCAGCGACATCGAGACCGGGATCTGGGCGGTGATCTCGATCAGCCGGGGCAGCCTGATCTCCCGCAGCCAGTCCCCGTTGTGGCGGAACTGGGCGCGGGTGAAGTCGAAGAACGGGGTGACCTGCTCGCGGTAGGTGGCGAGGTTGCGGGCGATGTCCTCATCCGTCAATGCCGGCCGTTCGTCCGACCGGGCGGACGGATCGCCGATCTTGGCGGTCACATCCCCGACGATGAACACGACCTGGTGTCCCATGCGCTGGAACCGGCTCAGGATCAGCATCGGCACCGCGTGGCCCACGTGCACCTCGGCCCCGGTCGGGTCGATGCCGAACTTCGCGATGAACGGCCGGTTCCCCTTCTCGGCCTCGATGATCCGCTCGGCCACGGCGTCGGCCGAGGGCTGCAGCTCCTGTGAGCGCTCCGCGATCAGCGTGGCTTGCTCGGCCGGGGACAGGTCCGACAGGTCCAGGCTGCGGCGCTGGGTGGTCAGCTCCAGCAGCTCACGCGCGGCGGTGTCGGCCGCCAGGTCCGCGCCCTTCAGCAGGGCGACGACGCGGTCGACGGAGTGGCTCAGTCGGGTCATCGAAGCTCTCCGGGACGGGATGTCGGCGCTATCCTACGGGCCGCTTGCCAGGCGATTCCTCCTGCCGCCGTCAGTATGCGACCGGACCTCGGCTGTTGCCGGTGTCGAGCCCGGCGAGCGACGCCCACTGGCGACGCGCGGCGGGTTCCCACTCGGCGTGACGTCGGCGGAACACGTCGGCCGCGCGGACGCCCGCCCACTGCGCGGGGAGCAGCTCCGTGGGAAGTTGCGGGTCGACGAACGGGAAGCGGCGCCACGCGTGGACGAGGCGCAGCTGCGTGACGAACACCTCGGCGGGCGTCGTGGGCGCGGCGGCCTCGACGTCGGCGACGAACTGCTCGTAGCCCTTCTCGACTCTCGCGAGGTCCCATGCCTGCGCGACCACCGTCTGTGGCTCGCCGATGCTGCCGAAGCGCCCCACGTAGCAGAACGCGGAGCCGGTGAGGCCCTGCTCGGCTACCACCTGGGCCACCTCGGGTTCCTTGCTCGCGTCCGGGGTCACCCACAGACCCGCGGCGGGGGAACCGAGACCCGCCCACGCGAGCCGGGTGCGCAGCCGGTGACGCAGCCGGCGCTGCAGCTCGGGGACCGTCACCGCGAGCACCAGCCACCGCCCGTCCCACCCGTTGCGGTGGGTGCCGAAGCCGTAGATGCGCTGCGCGCCCTCGGTGAGCAGCCGCTGCCCCGAGTCGGTCAGCGACCACCGGACGCGCCTGCCGTCGCGGTCGGAGGCCAGCCAGCCATCGGCGGCGGTGCGGGCCAGGGACTGTCGCGCCGACTTCTCCTCGACCCCGAGCAGGCCGAGCACCTCGACCAGCGTCTGGGTCCACACCGGCGCACCCGTCGGCAGGACGAACTCGCCGAGCACGGTCATCAGCAGGGAGCGCGCGCTGCTGCCCCCGGCCTGGTGGCGACGCGTGACGACGTGTGAGCTACTCCCTGTGGGCTTCATCACCGGAAATCGTAGGGTGCCGCCATGGGCTCCGATACGACGGCCGACCTGCTCGCCGTCGACCGGGCACACGTGTGGCACCCGTACGGCCCCATGCCCGGCGCAGGCGAGCCGTTGGTGGTGGACTCCGCGTCCGGGGTGCGGCTGCGGCTCGCGGACGGCCGGGAGCTCGTCGACGGCATGTCGTCGTGGTGGGCGGCGATCCACGGCTACGCCCACCCGGTGCTCGACGCGGCGGTGCGCGACCAGCTCGGCCGCATGAGCCACGTGATGTTCGGCGGGCTCACCCACGAGCCCGCGGTCGCGCTCGCCCGCCGCCTCGTGGCGATCACCCCCGGCGGTCTGGAGCACGTGTTCCTCGCCGACTCCGGGTCGGTCTCCGTCGAGGTCGCGATCAAGATGTGCCTGCAGCACTGGCGCTCGCTGGGCAGCCCCGCCAAGCGCCGCCTGCTCACCTGGCGCGGCGGCTACCACGGCGACACGTTCGGCGCGATGAGCGTGTGTGACCCCGACGGCGGCATGCACGCGCTGTGGAGCGACGTCCTCGCCCGCCAGGTGTTCGTGCCCCCGCCCCCCGCCGACCTGGACACGGCCTACGTGTCGCTGCTCGCCGACACCGTCGAGCGGCACGCGGCGGAGCTGGCGGCCGTGATCGTCGAGCCGGTCGTGCAGGGGGCGGGCGGGATGCGGTTCCACGACCCGCGCTATCTGCACGTGCTGCGTGAGATCACCCTCGCGCACGACGTGCTGCTGGTGTTCGACGAGATCGCCACCGGGTTCGGCCGCACCGGGCAGCTGTTCGCCGCCGACCACGCGGGGATCAGCCCGGACGTGATGTGCGTCGGCAAGGCGCTCACCGGGGGCTACCTCACGATGGCCGCGGCACTGTGCACGTCGCGGGTCGCGGAGGGGATCTCGCGCGGGGAGGTGCCGGTGCTCGCGCACGGCCCGACGTTCATGGGCAATCCGCTCGCCGCTGCCGTCGCGGGGGCCTCGATCGACCTGCTGCTGGGCCAGGACTGGCGCGCCGAGATCGGCCGGATCGAGCGCGGTCTGCGGGCCGGGCTCGCCTCGGCGGCGGCGCTGCCGGGGGTCGTCGACGTGCGCGTGCTCGGCGCCATCGGCGTGGTGCAGCTCGCCGGCCCCGTCGACGTCCTGCGGGCCACCCGTGCGGCCGTCGAGGCGGGGGTGTGGCTGCGCCCGTTCCGCGACCTCGTCTACACCATGCCCCCGTATGTGACCGGTGACGGCGACCTCGCGCGCCTCTGCGACGGGGTGCTCGCCGCGGCCGCCGCAGGCTCTACTGGTAGGAGATGAACAGCGGCGTCGGTTCGACGGCCAGCGTCTGCTCCGGGCTGAAGGTCGGGCTGTCCTCGTCGTAGAAGTTCTTCCACCCCAGCCACATGCCCGGCGGGAGCGGGCCGGTGAGCGCGCGCCAGGTCTCGAGTTTCAGGTCCGGGGTCCCGTTGCCGTCGGCGTGAACGAGCACCGCGACCTCGTCCCGATGGGTGTCGACGCGGTCACGGTCGCCGACCATCGACAGCCGGAACTGGTGCAGGATCAGCAGCTTCTGCGGCAGCGCGCGCTTCGCGGTCAGCTCCGCGAGCCAGCTGATCACCGAGTTGACCTCCGCGGCGCTCACCGAGCCGACCTGCGCCAGGTGCTGCTGCCCGGGTTTGAGCCGCCACTCCGGGTCCAGGGCCAGCCCGACGTGCGGCTCGGCGAGCAGCTCGGTGTAGGCCTTCGCCTGGGTGAGGAAGTCCGTGCGACCGGGCTGCAGGTCGAGCATCACGTACAGGCCCGCCTCACCGGCCGCGTCGATCCAGGGCCGCAGGTCCTCGGCCTCGGCCTCGGCGGAGTAGTCGCCGTCCGGGCCCGCGGCGCTGGACGCGACGCTCGTGATGATCTCGAACGCCGGCACGACGGGGAGCTCGGTCAGCTCCTCGTACTCGCCCGCCACCTGCCGGGCACGGGCGATCGCCGCCGGCAGGCGCTGCTCACCGAGCACGCCGAGCGAGGGCGTGCCGGGGTGGCCATACAGGGCCACCATGAGCCGACCGGGGACCACCAGTTGACCCCCGCCAGGGAGCTGTACCCCGGTCGCCGCGACCTCGAGGCGTCTGCGCAGCTGGGCGGGTGTACCGAACGAGTCGCCCAGGGCGACGACAGCCGCGGGCGGCTGCCCGGCCAGCGCCGCGATCACCTCGCCATGGGCTCGTGGGTCACCGCCGGGCACCTCGAGGACCCGGGCTCCGGCCGCCCGAGAGGTCGCGACGGCGGCCAGCTCGCGCTCGTGACCGGTGGCGAGCACGGTGACGGCGCTCAACGGCTCGGGGGTGCGGACCTCGCCGAACTCGGTGCGGGTGAGCGCGGCGAGCTCCGCGGGGTCCGCCGGGGCGGCGAGGACCTCCCGGTCGCCCGACAGGTCCTGCGCCCACTGCGTCGAAAGGCTCTCGAAGGTCAGCAGGAAACGGGCCCCGAGGCGGGTGAGCTCGTCGGCGACCGCAGCGGCCGAGCGGTCGGCAGACGGCGACCCGGCGGATGGGGTGAGGAGCAGCGGGACGCCGAGCCGCACCGCCACCGACCCGGCCCAGGCCTGGGCGCCCGGTTCGCCTGCGGCGGCCAGCACCACCACCGGCGCCTCGTCGTACAGGGCACGGCTGGTGGCCGTGGCCAGGTCGGCGGCCGTTCCGGTGACGATCAGCGTCGCGTCGTCCGGCGCGCTGACAACCGGATGGACGGTCCCTGTCCCGGCGTCGCGCCGGGCGTCGTCGGACACTGCCCGGAGCTCGCGGCCGACGCATCCGCCCAGTGCCAGCGCGCCGACGAGCACAGCGGCGAGGTAGGTACGGAGCAGCCCGGCGCTCATGTGCTCCGCCTCCCAGCGTGGACCACGTCGGCAGAACTCTGCCACCTCCGCACTGTGCGGTGCCGGTAGGGGGCTGGTCACCGTCGGGTGACGTCCTACGCTCGGGCGCCATGGCGGACCCACTGGCATGGCTGGACGAGCGGGCTGCGGCGCGGCGGGCGCAGGGGCTGCGGCGGGTGCTGCGGCCGCGCGCCGCCGTCGAGCCGGTGATCGACCTCGCGTCCAACGACTACCTCGGGCTCGCGCGTGACCCGCGGGTGGTGGCGGGTGCGGTCGACGCAGCGCGCACGTGGGGTGCGGGAGCCACCGGGTCGCGGCTCGTCACCGGCTCGACGGAGCTGCACGCCGAGCTCGAGGCCGAGCTGGCCGCGTTCTGCGGTACCGGCGCGGCGCTCGTCTTCTCCTCCGGGTACACCGCGAACCTCGGTGCGGTCACCGCGCTGTCCGGGCCCGGCAGCCTCGTCGTGTCCGACGCCGGGAGCCACGCGTCGCTGGTGGACGCGTGTCGGCTGTCCCGGGCGCGCGTCGCCGTCGTGCCCGGGGCTGACGTCACCGCAGTCGACGCCGCGCTCGCCGGACGGACCGAGGACCGCGCGCTGGTGGTGACCGACGCGGTGGGCAGCGCGGGCGGGGAGCCTGCCCCGCTGGCCGAGCTGCTGGCGGTGTGCCGGGAGCGCGGCGCGGTGCTGCTCGCGGACGAGGCGCACGGGCTGGGTGTGCGCGGTCCCGGTGGGCGTGGGCTGGTCGCCGAGCTCGGGCTGGCCGGGGAACCGGACCTGGTGGTCACCGCGTCGCTGTCGAAGTCGCTCGGCAGCCAGGGCGGGATGGTGCTCGCCCGTCGGTCGGTCGTGGCGCACCTGGTCGACGCGGCGCGCACGTTCATCTTCGACACCGGCCTCGCACCCGCCGCGGCCGGTGCCGCGCTGGCCGCGCTGCGGGTGCTGCGCACCGAACCCGCGTTGCCCGCCCGGGTGCTCGCCGCGGCGGCTGCCCTCGCGGCCGCCGCCGGCGTGTCGGAGCCGACCTCGGCTGTGGTGTCGGTGGTCGTCGGCGAGCCGGAGCGTGCGGTCGCCGCCGCGGCGGTGTGTCTCGCGCGTGGTGTCCGCGTGGGCTGCTTCCGCCCGCCGTCGGTCCCCGAGGGCACCAGCCGGCTGCGCCTCACCGCGCACGCCGGGTTGACCGGGGACGACCTCGCGCGTGTCGCCGAGGTGCTCGCCGAGGTGCTCGCCGGGTCCCACGCATGACGGGCGCGATCCTGGTCGTCACCGGTACCTGTACCGGGGTCGGGAAGACGGTGGTGACGGCGGCGCTCGCGGCCCTCGCCGCGGCCGGCGGACAGCGGGTGGCGGTCCTCAAGCCCGCGCAGACCGGGGTGGCGCCGGACGAGCCGGGTGATCTCGCCGACAT
>JALYQB010000313.1 GCA_030856045.1 Actinomycetota bacterium | reverse complement strand
GGCTGACCGTGGCCGCCGTCGCCGCACTGCTGGCCGCAGGATGGCTCGTGATCGAACAACGCCGAACCGGCACCGCAGGAGGGAAGTAGTGGGCATGCGGGTAGTACAGGTAATGACGTTCGGAGGTCCCGAGGTGCTGGTGCCGGGCCAGGTGCCGGAGCCGGTCGCCGGGCCCGGGAGGCGGTCATCAGCGTCTCGGCCGCTGACGTCATGTTCCTCGACACGCTGCTTCGAAGCGGCTGGGGTACGGAGTTCTTCGCCGTGCAGCCGCCCTACGTGCCCGGCGCCGGAGTGGCAGGCGTGGTGAGCTCCGTCGGGGTTGGCGTGGACGCGGGCCGGGTCGGCAGAGACGTCGTCGCCGGCACCGGCGAGCGTGATCGTGACGGCAGGTCAACGGCCCCGACCGGTGGCTACGCTGAGCGGGCAGTGGTGCCGGCGGGGCAACTCATCGGGATACCCGTGGGTGTGGAGCAGCGCGAGGCGGTGGCACTGCTGCACGACGGCCCGACCGCTCTGCAGCTGCTCGACGTCGCTGGAGTTCGCGCCGGGGACTGGGTGCTGGTCGCCGCCGCGGCCGGAGGCGCCGGTGTTCTGCTGGTGCAGCTGCTGCGCGCGCTCGGCGCACGGGTCATCGGTGCGGCGCGAGGTGGCCGGAAGCTGGCGTTGGTGGGTGAGCTGGGTGCCGAAGCCGTTGTCGACTACTCCGAACCGGGCTGGACCGACCGGGTGCGCGACACGACCGGTGGTCGGGGTGTTGACGTGATCCTGGATGGAGCCGGTGGCCCGACCGGCGAGCAGGCGTTCGAGTCGATCGCGTCCGGCGGAAGGTTCATCACCTACGGCTCCTCCAGCGGCGAGTTCGCCGAAATCGATCACCAGCAGGCATCGGACCGCCGGGTGCATGTCACCGGCCTACTCGATCTTCCATCCCTCAATCCCATGGCGCGGAAGGCGCTGGTCGAGCGGACGCTGGAGGAAGCGGTGAACGGGCGGATCAGACCGGTTATCGGTCAGACCTTTCCGCTGGAGCAGGCCGCCGAGGCGCATGCCGCGATCGCGGCCCGGAGCACGCTCGGCAAGACCCTGCTGGTGATCTGATGCCTCCCGCCGATGACGGGGCCAGGAATGCCGCCGCGCCCGTTGCGGGCGCGCGAGCCGGACGTCGCGAGTGGATCGGCCTGGCGATGCTCGCCCTGCCGGCGCTGCTACGACCGCCGGCCAAGCGTTCACCGACGGGCTGCAGATGGCCGCTGCGGTGAGCGCGGTGGCGTTGGCGGGTGTCGCCATCGTGGCTGCGACCGTGCTGCGACAGGTACGAGCCGGCGTCGACTCCGACGGTCGCCCGAACCTGACGCCGGAGGGAGTGGCCGTACCCGGCACCTGATCACCGACGTGAGAGATGCGCTGGCCGGCCCCGACGCCAGGGGAGCTGCCACCAACCGTCGCAGCCGTTGCCGAGCTGCTGGCAAGCACGACCCGAAACCAAGGAGAACCAGACATGATCCGGATCGCCATCGTCGTCGGAAGCACCAGGCCTGGCCGCAAGGCCGAGAGCGTGGCCCGCTGGGTGTACGACATCGCCTGCACCCGCGACGACGCGACCTTCGAGGTCGTCGACCTTGCCGACTACGACCTACCCCACCTCGACGAACCGGTACCTGCCGCGATGGGGCCGAACTACAGCCAGCAGCATTCCCGGCGGTGGGCGGCGACGATCGCGTCCTTCGACGGCTATGTGATCGTCACCCCGGAGTACAACCACTCCACCTCAGGGGTGCTGAAGAACGCCATCGACTACCTGTACGTGGAGTGGCACAACAAGGCCGCCGGGTTTGTCAGCTACGGCCTCAACGGCGGCACCCGCGCCGTCGAACACCTGCGGCTGGTGATGGGTGAGCTGCAGGTCGCCGACGTCCGCGCGCAGGTCGCCCTCTCGTTGTTCACCGACTTCGCGGACGGGAGCGAGCTGCGTCCCGGAGCGCACCAGCACGACGCCGTCACCAGCATGCTGGACCAGGCCATCGCCTGGGCCGGTGCGCTCCAAACCTTGCGGTCCGCCACGCAGCCCGTCTGAGCAGGATCTGTCCGCCGTCACCAGCGCGCTGCTCGCCCATGACCTGACCGGCACCGACGGCGCTCCGTTGGGTGTCACTGCCCTCCTCGGCTGCGGACTGCATCAGCGCGCGGTCCGTGGCTGCCGGGGGTTGCGTCGACTGCGGGATACTCTCACCCGTCGGCTAGGAGAACACTGTCAACCCCGAAGCAGCATAGCGGAGCTCCTCCACGCTACGTGGGGAGCTCAGTTCCGGCTAAGCCGGGGTGGGCGTCGTGGTGTTCGAGTTCGACGATGCGGTGCTGGGCACGGGCGAGTTGGTGTTCCAGGGCGACGATGCGGATCGCGGCGGCAAGGGGCATGTTCTCGTCGAGCAGTGCACGGACCCGGGCGGCGAGGTCGAGTTCGGCCCGGCTGTAGCGGCGTTGTCCGCCCGGGGATCGCTCCGGGGCGAGCAGCCCGGCGATGTCGAGGCTGCGCAGGAAGGCGGGTTGCACGTCGAGCAGCTCGGCGGCGCGACCCATGGTGTAGGCAGGGAACTCGACATCATCAAGCCGGCTCGTCACCGGACCGGCGGCCTGCGCGCCGGCGATGTCGCCGCCAGGGTGCGGCGGGTCCACGGGATCGGTCACACACACTCCAGAAACGAGCTGCAAAGGTGGGTCCCGGCGCGGCCTGTGAGGGGGAACGGACGGCGCCGGGACCCACCCGCGAGCACAGCCCCTACCGGCGGGGGCGGGAAGTAGCGGCCGGTCCTGGGGGCTGGCCCGCGCCGACGCCACATCGACTACGGCATCGGCCGTGAGCACCTGATTGAGCCGGGATGGTGACGCCACCCCGAGATCGCGGTGCGCCACCCGTATGACGTTCTCGTGACTACCACCTCCACCCACCTACAGCCTCTTGACTACCTGAGCTAATATACAGTCACGAGTGAAGAGTTGCAACCTGTTCGGGAGTAGGAGTTCGGGTGAGTGTCGGCCCTGCGTTGCGATTGGATCGGGCCCCGGGTGCTGGGCCGGTGTCTCACCGACCGCCGGGTCCGCGCCACCCTCACCCTCACCACTACCACCGGGGCCGGGACCGGACCGATGGCCGGTGTTGCGTGCCGGACGACGCGGTGTCCTGGGTGCTCGAGCAGTACGAGGACCCCGCTGGTGGTGCCCACCGCGCTGCGCCGCATCCGCGCGTGGTGGGCCGTGCGCCACCCCCACCCCGGGTCGCGGAGCAGGAACCCGGCGCCGCGCCATCCCTGAGCGACCTATGCCTGGACAAACCAGCTCCACGGACACTCGCATAAAAGGTGGATCAGCGGGAACAGGTTTGCTCCGGTAGTCGTTGAGGGTACGTAGAGACCAACAGGCATCAACCGATGATGAGAGGAGACCCCGATGTTGATGCGCACCGACCCGTTCCGCGAGCTGGACCGGCTCACCCAGCAGCTGCTCGGGCAGAACGGCACCTGGTCACGCCCGGCGGTGATGCCGATGGACGCCTACCGCTCCGGCGAGGAGTACGTCGTGCATTTCGACCTGCCCGGCGTGGACAGCGAGTCGATCGACCTTGATGTCGAGCGCAACGTGCTCACCGTGAAGGCCGAACGCAAGGTCACCTTCGCCGACACCGACGACGTGCAGGTCGCCGAACGGCCCCGCGGGGTGTTCAGCCGCCAGCTGTTCCTCGCCGAGAGCCTCGACACCGACCACATCGACGCGAACTACGAGGGCGGGGTCCTCACCCTGCGCATCCCGGTCGCCGAGCGAGCCAAGCCCCGCAAGATCGAAATCAGCGGCGGCGGCGGGGCCAAGCAGATCACCGGCTGACACCCCGAATCCACCCGACGGTGACCACTCCCGGGGCATCCGACCCCGGGAGTGGTCACCGCGCCGTCGGCGCGCACACCCGAGGCTGCCCGCGGTGCCCGTAGGCTTCGCCGCTGATCCGTCTGGTGCGCCGCTGCGCGTGTCCTGGTCCGATGCGCGGCCTGGGTAGGCTGGCAGGCCATCGGAAGTCGAGTGTGTTCAGCCACCGCTGAGGAAGAGGATCATGACGGACGCCGCGCGTAGGCCGCGGGTGCTGTCGGGCATCGCCGCGACCGGGACCCTTCATATCGGCAACTACATCGGTGCGCTGAGCGTCTGGGCCAACGAGCAGGACAGTTACGAGAACTACTTCATGATCGCCGATCTGCACGCGTTGACCATCCCGGAGAACGTGCAGGCCGATGACCTCCGGGCACGGATCCGGGAGATTCTCGCACTCTATGTTGCTTGCGGGCTCGATCCCGACCGTTCAGTAATCTTCCGGCAGTCCGATGTCAGCGCGCACGCGACGTTGGCCTGGATCCTGGGGTGCGCGACGCCGATGAGCTGGCTGGAGCGGATGACGCAGTACAAGTCCAAGTCCGAGGGCGTCAGCGCTAGTGCGGGCCTGTTCACTTATCCGGCGCTGCAGGCGGCCGACATCCTGCTGTACCAGGCCGAGTACGTCCCTGTCGGGGATGATCAGCGCCAGCACGTCGAGATCACGCGCGACATCGCGCAACGCTTCCATCACCTGTTCGGCACCGTGTTCACCCTGCCGGCGCCCCTCATCCGCGAGAGCGGGGCGCGGATCATGGGTCTCGACGACCCGTCGATCAAGATGTCCAAGAGCCTCGCTGGGCTACGCGAAGGCCACGCGATCGGACTGCTCGACTCGCCGAAGAAGATTCAGCGCAGTGTGATGCGGGCCGTCACCGACTCCGGCTCGCAGCTCGATCCGGAACACATCTCGCCCGGCGTCGAGAATCTGCTGGTGCTGTTCGAGACGCTGACGGGCTTGAGCCGGGAGGCCACGCTGGCGAAGTTCGTCGGCCAGGGCTACGGCGCGCTGAAGCGTGACGTGGCTGAAGTGGCCATCGAGAAGGTGACTAATATACAGGATCGCTACCGGTCGATCCGAGAGGACGACATCGCACTGGATCGGATCCTGGCCGACGGAGCCGAGCGCGCCGGAGATATCGCCGGCGCGACGCTCGGCGCAGCAATGCGCGCCACCGGCCTGCGGTAGCAGCCGCGCGACCGAATCCGCATGCACCAGCCGGCGGCGCGCAGCACAATCAGCCCGTGAACCAGTCGGAGACGACCGAGGCCGAGCAAGCGCATTACGACCGCGTCGGTGCCTTGGAGTGGTCACGGCTCACCCAGGACATCGCCGGCAGGGTCAGTTTGGAGGTGCACCGTCGGTTCCTGCGCCGCTTCCTCGGTCGGGGAGGACGCGAACGACGCCGTGCTTCACACCGG
>JALYQB010000310.1 GCA_030856045.1 Actinomycetota bacterium | reverse complement strand
ACCGCCGTCGGGACACTTGCTCCCATCGAGCTCTTGCGGGGCGTCCCGTGACCGCGGTCGTGGCCTGGGCATCAGCGCTGCGCATCATCGAAGAGCGGGCACGCCTGATCGGTGACGGCTTCGGCGTCGAGGTCGCCCTCGTATGGCCCTGGCCGGTGACGCGGTCGGTCAGGAACTCATCGTCGCGGCGGGAAGCCCGGACCGGGTGACCGTGCGGCCCGACCGGGTGTTCCGCCATGCCATCCGGCTGGGGGCTACCGGCGTCGTCCTGAGCCACAACCACCTCCGCGACACCGGACCGAGCGACGCCGACCACGCGGTCACCCGGCGCCTGGTCGCCGCCGGGCACCTCCTCGGTGTGCCGCTCCTAGCGAGCGTGGTCGTCGAGCCGAGCGCCACACACGACCTCGTCAGCAACCACACCTGGCGGTCTTGAGCGCGCGGTCCCCCGTCGGCTGCCCGGGGCGTGTCCCGGCGACCGTCCACCCGCACGCGCTCGGCGATGCACGGCGGCATGGGCCAGCCGGTCGTCACGTGGGTCGCCTCGGCGAGGGAGGTGTGTGAGGTCCAAGCTCTGATGACTCGAGACGCATCACGGCGCCGCGCTGATGCGTGATTCGTCATCACGACTTCGTGCGACATCTGTCCCCCGGCGCGTCATGCGGGTGATCGGCGACGGTCGACGCCGCTGCCACCACCGCTGTCCCACCTGCCGGACCTCACCGAGGTCGGTCCAGCCCGCTGCCGGCACCGCGATGGTGTCCAGCACCCCCGCCGTGCCGTGGTGGTCCAGCTGTTGACCACGGAACACGAACGTCACCGGATCACCATGCCGCCAGCGGATCGTGAAGCCCGCGTCAAGGAACACCCATCCCACGACCGCGCACTTCGGGGCCCCACCGGCGCCGGTCACCAGACCCACCCCCCGTGCCGACGATCGCTTCGAGAGCGCGGCGGGACCGGAGGAGGTCGGAGTCGACTCCGACCCCACCGCGGCCAGGTCCGGCTGCCTCACCCGAGGGGTCACACAGGGGAACGCACGGGTGGGACGGCCGGGGTTCCGCGCTCGGCAAGCTTGACCAACGGTGAGTCGGCTGCCTGCCTGTCCGCCGGATACGCTGGCGGATCCGGTGACCAGTTGGTCCGATGTCATGGCAGCAGACGCTAGGCAACGCGTTGCGTCACCGGTTGTACAGTATCTCACGGACGCCTACACCCAGACCGGCAACTACCGCATGGCCATACAGCAGCTCACCGAGGCCGACCACCTCGCACCCGAAGAAGTCCGCTGCCGTCCACTGGCACGCCGGCTCATCACAGCTCTGCTGTCCACCGCGCCGGGCGGCGCAGATCCTCGACTTCGCCATATCGCCCGTCGGGCAGGGTGACCGCGTGACCGACAACGAGACCGCCGGCGTGCTCTACGCTGTCGTCTGCGGAGCAGGACCAGCCAGCCGGATCGGCACGTTCGTCACCCTCGCGCAGGCCGAAGGCTGGGAAGTCTGCTGCATCGCCACCCCCACGGCCGTAGAACACTTCCTCGACGTCCCGATGTTGCAAGACTTGTCCGGACATCAAGTGCGCAGCAACTACCGTGCTTCCGATGATGAACCATTCCCTCGTGCCGACGCGATAGCAGTGGCACCCGCCACCTACAACACGATCAACAAATGGGCAGCCGGTATCAGCGACACCTATGCACTGAACCTGCTCGCCGAACTCACCGGGCTGAGCGTTCCCACCGCCGTGTTGCCCTTCGTCAACACCGCACTCGCCGCCAATCGCGTGTTCACCCGAAGCATCGACGAGCTTCGCGCTGCCGGCGTCAACATCCTCTTCGGACCCGACGGCTTCCGACCCCATCCGCCACGCATGGGATCGAGTGTGCTCGACCATTACCCGTGGCATCTCGCATTGGACGCTCTACGAGAGCACAACAAAACTCGTGCCTCGTAGCCGTGGGGCTACCCTCCTGCCGGAGCTCGCCGAGGTCGGTCCAGCCCGACGGTGGCACCACGGAACACGAAGGCCAGCGGATCGCTGCGTTGCCAGCGGGTCGTGTAGCCCCCATCGAGAGAACACCATCCCGCCGCAGCCAGCGTTGTGAGGGGCTGCTCGCGACCGCCCAGCGGGTGAGCAACCCTGGACGCCGGTGCCGCCCGAGCCTGCTCCCGCCGCTGGTGGGTGGTGCCGATGCCGGCGGCGCGGGAAGAGATCGCGCCAGGCGTCGTGGCAGGCTGTCGACTGTGTCGGATGAGCCGCTGGTTCGTGAGTTGTGGCGACAGCAGTCGGTGTGGTCTCAGACCGCGAACCGAATGACGGCGGCGATCGGTCGAGCACGCGGGGCAAGCCTGACGCTCACCGTGGTCAGCGCCGTTCTGGGGACCGCGGCCGGCGCGGTCTCCGGCGCCCAGCCGGCGATGGGCGCGGGTCTGGCCGTTGCAGCTGCGATCGGTGTAGGCCTGCTCCCCGTGCTCCGGCCGCGCTGGAGCGGCAGCGTGGTGCGGGACTGGACTCGTGCCAGGTCCGTTTCCGAGGCATTGAAGAGCGAGGTGTACCTCTATGTGGCCGGAGCAGGGGATTACCGGGGCGAGGACCGTGGTGCTCGCCTTGCCCTCGCCACCGATCGGGTGCGGGAGCAGGCTGCGGATCTGCTTCGACACGGTGCCGGTATCGAGCCGGTGGACCGGGGCCTGCCAGATGTGCACGACTATCAGTCCTATCTCGCCGTGCGGGTCGGTGCCCAAGTCGATGGCTACTACCGGCCGAAGGCTCGCCACTTCCAAGCAAGGCTCCGCCAGTTCCGCCGTCTCCAGGTAGCGCTGTCGGTGGTGGCCGTGGTCCTCGGTGCCCTCGCCACCCGCTTCACGAGTTGGGGGCTCGGCTCGTGGCTCGCCGTGATCACCACGATC
This sequence comes from Actinomycetota bacterium, assembly GCA_030856045.1. Lineage (GTDB taxonomy): Bacteria > Actinomycetota > Actinomycetes > Mycobacteriales > Pseudonocardiaceae > JALYQB01. Next base: position 7,150 of record JALYQB010000310.1, on the reverse strand, counting down.
ACTGCCGCGGTGGCAGCGCATGTTGCGAGCGCCCGCTACGAGTACCAGCTGATCGAGTATCTCCGCACCGCCGACGAGCTGAGCCGACTCAAGCGCGACGCCACGCGCACCACCTCCCCTACCGCACTCGACGAGATTGTCATACGGTGCGAACGGATCATCTCTATACAGAATGAAGGGTGGATGGCGAAGTTCTCCGCAATCCCCGACAAGGACGCGGAACTGTAGCGGAGCGACCGCCCATGTGCACTACTGTCTGTGGTGATCCCACGGTGCGGCGTACAGTTCGATACTCGCCCGACGACGGCCGAGTGGCGCCACGCCGAGCAGCTCCGAGCGCTACGCCGCGCCGGTCGTACTGATCATGTTCCGTCGTGGGTTGGATCTTCAGCCGCCGCACGCCCACGGGGGACGGGTCGAGCGGCATCCCGAGGGCCCGAGGTCGGTCGAGGTCAGCGGCGGGCTGGCCCACCCACCGGCTGCCGTCGGACGAGCAGCGTCCGGCGTGGACGCCGATCGCACCGCGCCCTGGGGAACGCCGGAGCACGGCACGGTGCCGTGACGTTGTCGGACCCGGGAGCTAGGGTGCTCGGGTCCACGGGGTCGAGATTTGGGGATGCGTGCGTGTCTGACTTCGCCCACCTGCATGTTCATACCGAGTACTCGATGCTGGACGGTGCGGCGAAGATTGCTCCACTCTTCAAGGAGGCGGAGCGGCTGGGTATGCCGGCGGTGGCGATGACCGACCACGGCAACATGTTCGGCGCCTACTTCTTCCACAAGGCGGCCGCCGCCACCGGCGTCAAACCGATCATCGGAATCGAGGCATACGTCGCCCCGAGCTCCCGGCACCAGAAGAAACCGGAGCGATGGGGCACCCCGGACCAGCGGTCCGACGATGTCTCCAACGGCGCATACACCCATCTGACACTGCTCGCCGAAAACGCGATCGGTTTGCGTAATCTCTTCAAGCTGTCGAGCAAAGCGAGCCTGGACGGCTACTACTTCAAGCCCCGCATGGACCGGGAGTTGCTCGCCGAGCACTCCGCCGGCCTGATCGCGACCACGGGCTGTCCCTCGGGAGAGGTGCAGACGAGGCTTCGTCTCGGGCACGAACGCGAGGCGCTTCAAGCGGCAGCCGACTACCGTGATATCTTCGGCGCAGACAACTACTTCCTGGAGCTGATGGATCACGACCTCGACATCGAGCGCCGGGTCCGCGAAGGCCTCCACGGAATCGCAGGAAAGCTTAACCTCCGCCCACTGGCCACGAACGACAGCCACTACGTCACGAGTGATCAGGCTACCGCCCACGAGGCGCTGCTCTGTGTGCAGTCGGGCAAGACGCTCCACGATCCGAAACGGTTCAAGTTCGACGGCGACGGCTACTTCCTCAAGTCGGCGGCGGAGATGCGTGAGCTGTTCGACAACCAGGTGCCGGGCGCCTGTGACAACACATTGCTCGTCGCCGAGCGGGTACAATCCTACGATGAGGTCTTCACCTTCGTCGACAGGATGCCCAGGTTTCCGCTGCCGGCCGACGAGACCGAGAACAGCTGGCTCGCCAAAGAGGTGCAGCTCGGCATGCAGGAGCGGTACCCGGACGGTGTGCCGCCAGACCGTCAGGCCCGTGCGGAGCACGAACTCAACGTCATCGCCGGAATGGGCTTTCCCGCGTACTTCCTCGTCGTCGCCGATCTCTGCCGGTACGCTCGACGTAACAAGATCAGGGTTGGGCCTGGCAGAGGTTCCGCAACGGGGTCGTTGGTCGCCTACGCGCTACACATCACCGATCTCGATCCGATCGAGCACTCGCTGCTCTTCGAGCGATTTCTCAACCCGGACAGGGTGAGCCCGCCGGATATCGATCTGGACTTCGACGAGCGTCGGCGCGGTGAGATGATCCGCTACGTCACGGAACGCTGGGGCGAGGCGAAGGTAGCCCAGATCATCACCTTCGGCACCATCAAGTCGAAGGCGGCATTGAAGGACGCATGTCGCGTCCTCGGCTATCCCTACTCGATGGGCGACAAGCTCACCAAGGCGATGCCGCCGGCTGTCATGGGTAAGGACATCCCGCTGTCCGGGATCGTGGATCCCCAGCACGACCGCCACGGTGAGGCCGCGGAGTTCCGCGCCCTGCTCCAGTCCGATCAGGAAGCACAGAAAGTGTTCGACACAGCGCGCGGGCTGGAGGGGCTGACTCGGCAAGCCGGCGTCCACGCTGCCGGCGTGATCCTGTCGTCCGAGCCCGTCATCGATGTGCTTCCCATCTGGCGCCGCGACGACGGTGCCGTCATCACCGGCTTCGACTACCCCAGCTGTGAAGCGATGGGGTTGCTGAAGATGGATTTTCTCGGCCTGCGCAACCTCACCATCCTCGACGAGGCCGTGGAGAACATCCAAGAGAACCGGGGCGTCTCGATCGATCTGGACACGCTCGAACTGGACGACGAGGAGACGTATCGGCTGCTGGCCAAGGGGGACACCCTCGGGGTCTTCCAGCTCGATGGTGGCCCGATGCGTCAGCTTCTCAAGCTCATGGCGCCCACCAAGTTCGGTGACATCGCCGCCGTGCTGGCGCTGTACCGGCCCGGTCCGATGGCGGCCAACGCGCACATCGACTACGCGGATCGTAAGAACGACCGTAAGCCGATCAAGCCGATCCATCCTGAGTTGGAAGCTGCCTTAGAGCCGATTCTCGGGGAGACCTATCACCTGCTGGTGTACCAGGAGCAGGTGATGGCGATTGCGCAGCAGCTGGGTGGATACACCCTCGGCAAGGCCGATCTGCTTCGACGCGCGATGGGCAAGAAGAAAGCGGAGATCCTCGAGAAGGAATACGAGGGTTTTTTCTCAGGAATGCGGCAGAACGGCTTCTCGGAGGACGCGACGAAGACCCTGTGGGAGGTCATGCTGCCGTTCTCCGGCTACGCGTTCAACAAATCACACACGGCCGGGTACGGCATCGTCTCGTACTGGACCGCCTACCTGAAGGCGAACTATCCGGCAGAGTACATGGCGGCCTTGCTCACCAGTGTGCGGGACGACAAGGACAAGATGGCCGTCTACCTCTCCGAAGCGCGCAAGATGGGCATCAAGGTCCTCCCGCCGGACGTCAACGAGTCGGGCCATCGGTTCACGGCGATCGGCACCGACATCAGGTTCGGTCTCGAAGCCGTCCGCAACGTCGGCACCAACGTCGTCGCGTCGATCATCCGCACACGTGAGCGGAAGGGACGCTACTCGTCCTTCTCGGATTTCCTCGACAAGGCGGAGATCACGGCCTGCAACAAGCGGACCACCGATTCGCTGATCAAGGCCGGCGCGTTCGACGAACTGGGGAACACCCGGATGGGGTTGTCCTTGCGCCACGAGGAGGCCGTCGACGCCGTGATGGGGCTCAAACGCCAGCAGGAGATCGGCCAGTTCGACCTGTTCGGCGGCGAGCTGTCCGCCGGCGAGGATGCGCCCACGATGGGGCTGGATTTCGTCTACAGCACCGACGAGTGGCCGCGCAAGCAGCTACTGGCGAATGAGCGTGACATGCTCGGCCTGTACGTCTCCTCGCACCCGTTGGCCGGCATAGAGCACGTACTTCGAAAATACCGCGACGTTCCGATCGCCGAGATCATCACGGGCGACCAGCTGGACCGTAACGAACGGGACATGGTCAAGATCGTGGGGATGATCGCATCTGTTCAGCGACGAGTGAACAAGAACGGGCAACCATGGGCCATCGCCATCGTGGAGGACCTCGAAGCAGCCGTCGAGGTCCTCGTCTTCCCCCGTAGCTACGAGGTCCTCGCGCCGAATCTTATCGACGATTCGGTGGTCGCAGTCCAGGGCAGGATCAATCGACGCGACGGGTCGGTCAGCGTCTTCGCGTCGGACATCGTGCCGCTGGACATCGTGGATACGGACCTGCTCGCCGAGGGCGAGGAAGCGCCGGTGGTCCTCGTGGCACAGACCAGAAAGATCACTGCGACGCTGGTCGAGGACCTGAAACGAGTACTGGTTTCACACCCCGGTAATCGACCCGTGCGACTACAGCTCCAGGGATCGAAGATTCTGACGCTGTCGCTGGGCAACTATCCGGTCGCGGTGTCTCCCGCATTCTACGGAGAGGTGAAGAGCGTGCTCGGTTCGAGTGGGATCTCGTCGTGAACATCGATGTGCAGGCGCCGAGTATCCGCTCACGGCGACAGTGCCGCAGGCCCCGCACTGCGACCGGGAGAAGCCGACTGCCCAAGGTCTGATCCCCTTCTTCGCCTGGCACGGATCAGCCGCCGAGTGACCGCCGCAGCGCGTGCCGAGAGCTCGAAGGCCGGCGCCGGCGCGCGAGGGTCGGCCTGCGGCGAGTGTCCGGCAACCTGCCCTTCAGCCCGACAGCGGTACTAGCACCGGTACTACCAACACAACTGCGTGCTCCCCGGCTGGACCGACGCTCTGCACCCTGGAGCTACTTCGGTAATCGACTGGGAGGCGTGCGTGCGGGCGGCGATCGATACAGCGGCGTTCCTGCTCGGCTGCCTGATCCTGGCAGCGGTGGGCTACGACGTGCTGCGCACCGGACTGGCTCCCCGGCAGCAGCCGACGCTGCTGATGCGCGCCGTGCTGAGGTCGGTGGCGACGGTCGCCCTCGCGTTGGCGCGCACGATACGAGGCGCGGCGCGACAGCGGCTGCTGGCGAGCTACCTGCGTAGCGGTGCGAGAGCTCAGCTCGACGGTCAGCTCGCCCAGTGGGCGCGCTGGATGGCAGACATGCATGCCAGGCGCACCGCCTACCCCGCGCTGGTGCTGTGCCGGCCGCCGTACGCGCCGTACGCGGTCGCGATCGCGACACACCTGCTCTACGACGACGTGGCTGCAGGAGAACCAGCTTTCGCTCATGAGGAGTAACGATGCCCGCTCACCTGGATTTCGACACTCGTCGGGAGGCCCACGCCGGTGGGCAACTCTCGCAGTTCTGTCACACGCTGTTCTACTCGCTTCCCCGAACCGACCAGCGACACTGGGCCGAGACCTACGTCCGGGGCCTGGTCTCGGTGCCGGGGCGAAAGTCGATCCGACGGATCTCTGACCAGATCGCGGGGCGGCGCGCCGACCAATGTCTGCAGCAGTTCGTGAACCAGAGTCCCTGGCAGTGGGGTCCGGTGCGGGCGAGCCTCGCCCACGAGGTCGCGACCGCGCTGCGCCCGAGCGCCTGGGTCGTCGACGAGGTGGTGTTCCCGAAGAACGGGACCAGTTCGGTTGCCGTGGAACGGCAGTACGCATACTCGGCCGGCCGGACAGTGAACTGCCAACTGGGTTTGGTCACGTCTCTGGCGACCGAGGACGGCAGCTGTCCGGTGAACTGGCGGCTGATGCTGCCGCGTGGCTGGGTCGATGACCACCGGCGGCGTGCTCGCAGCTACGTCCCGGACACCGAGCGGTACCGGTCCCGCTGGCACTACCTGCTCGAGACCGTGGACGAGATGAGCGCTGCGGGGGACCTACCCGCGGCTCCGGTGGTCGTCGACGGGCGGGCGGAGCCGACCGTGGAGCCCCTGTTGCGAGCCCTCGAGGCACGGGGCCTGCACTACCTGGTGCAGGTCTCCCCGAACACCCGGGCGATCGAGGCGCCCGCGGACCGCGGCACGTCGGTGGGAGAGCTCGCACTCGCCGCCGCACGGCGTAGTCGCACGATGGTGACCTTCCCGGACGCCGCGACCCACCGTCCGACGCAGGCGCAGGTGGCGCTCGCCCCGGTGCCCGGGGTCCCCCAACCGGCACGGATCGTGCCGGGACAGCCCCGGCAACGGGTACGGCGGGTGGTCGGGGAATGGCGAGCCGGGCGCAGGCCGCATACGTTGTGGCTGACCAACCTCAACGTCGCCAACCCCGTGGAGCTACTCAACCTGGGCAGGCTGCGCGAGCGAACCCGCGACGAGCTCAACCGGATCGACCGCGAGAGCGGGTTGCAGCACTTCGAAGGCAGGTCGTACCGAGGCTGGCACCACCACGTGACGCTGGCCTCGGCGGCACATGGGTACCGGCTGCTGTGTCGCCTGCGGGAGGAACGCGCCCGTGAGTACGGGCAGCTGCGGCCCTACGCGTGAGGTGGAGGTCACGGTGGAACCGGGAGTGCTACCAGAGGCTGCTTCTGGAAGCGCCGCGCTCGGCGACCCCACTATGGCTGTGCACCCGAGAAACAGCGCTACCCGAGAACAGTACCGAGGCGGAGGAACAGTGAAGTCTGTAGCAACGAGCGCGGCGACGACGAGCGTCGAGCGGGTCTCGTTCGACAGCGAGGGCGACACGCTGGTCGGTCACCTGTACCGGCCGGCCGGGTCCGCGGTCCCGGTGAGCACGCGGGCGGTGGTGGTGACCGGTTCGTGGGCCACGGTCAAGGAGCAGATGGCCGGACGGTACGCACGCGGGCTGGCCGAGCGTGGCTACGTCGCGCTCGCCTTCGACTTCCGCGGCTACGGTGAGTCCGAAGGACTGCCGAGGGACTTCGAGTCCCCGGAGCAGAAGATCGTGGACATCCACCACGCGGTGAGCTACCTGCAAGGCGTTCCCGGTGTCGACCGGCAGCGGATCGGTGCGATGGGGATCTGCGCCGGCTCCGGCTACACGGTCGGTAACGCAGCCGACGACGACCGGGTGCGCTCGCTGGCGCTGGTCGCTCCCTGGCTGCACAACGGCGCCCTGGTCGAGACGGTCTACGGCGGCAGCGAGGGCGTGCACGAGCGCATCGCCGCCGGCGAGCAGGCCCGGCAGCGCTACCAGGACACCGGCGAGGTCGACTACGTGCCCGCGGTGAGCACCACCGACTCACGCGCGGCGATGTACGGCCCGTTCGAGTACTACCTTGACGAGAACCGGGGTGCGATCCCGGCCTGGGGCAACCGGTTCGCCGTGATGGCCTGGCCCGGCTGGTTGCGGTTCGACTCGATCTCGTTCGCGCCGAGCGTCACGGTGCCCACCGTCATGGTGCACAGCGAGGACGGGGCGATCCCGGACGGCGCGCGGCTCTTCCACGCTGGGCTGCGCGGTTCGGGGCAGCTGCACTGGACCAGCGGCAACCAGTTCGACTTCTACGACGACGAGCCGACCGTCAACGGCGCTCTGCACACCGTCGATGCGCACTTCCGCGAGACGCTCT
>JALYQB010000303.1 GCA_030856045.1 Actinomycetota bacterium | reverse complement strand
GCCGGATGGTTGCTCCCACCCCAACCCGGCCGCCGCGTGCGAGCAGTTGAACAAGGCCGATGGTCGGATCGAAGGTATCCCCGAAGACCCAGGGCCGTGCACCAAGGAGTTCAACCCGGTGATCGTGGCCGCCGCAGGAACCTGGAACGGTGAACCGCGGTTCTACAAGCAGGAGTTCTCCAACAGGTGCGTTGCCGTCCGGGCGACCGGCGGGGTGATATTCGACTTCTGAGATCGCTGAGTGAATGCTCGCTCAGCCGATCTGGGTCGAGTTCCACGCCCTGCGCAACGAGCATCGCGATGGGAGCCACCGGTGCCTTGTGGGCCTACTGCTGTTTCCGTGGGTAGCCTTCATGATCGTCCCGGGAGTGGTGGGCAGAGTCCGCCGCGGGTGGTCGGCCATGGCGATGAAGGACTCGGGGCTGCGGTAGCCGTAGGCGCGGCGGGTGAGCAGCCGCAGCTGGGTGTTGGTGGCCTCGGAGCGGGCGTTGGACAGGCCGTGCTCGACGGCGCCCGAGGATCAGCTGCCGGTACTTCTTGATGGTCTTGGCGAGGCGGACGAACGGGTCGAGGCGGCAACGTTGCGCCCAGGCGATCCAGCTGGCCAGCAGCGCCCGGGCCGTCGCCGGGTCGCGGCAGGCGAAGATCTCCCGGAGTTGCTCTTTGAGCAGGTAGGCGCGGTAGAGCCCGCCGTTGGTCTTGGCGATGCCGGCGAGGGTGGTGCGCTGATCACCGGTGAGGTTGGGCGGGTTTTTCAGCAACGCCCACCGGCTGCCCTTGAGCGCGGCGGCCTCGTCGGGGTGCCCGCCGGTGCGCAGCCGAGCGGCCATCTGGCGGCGGACCTTGTCCAGCGCCTCGGTGGCCCAGGCCACGACGTGGAAGGCATCCAGGCACAGCACCGCGCGCGGTGCCCGGGCCGCGACGACGTCGTGGATCCACTCGGCTCCGTCGGCGGAGACGTGGGTGAGCTGCCGGGCGCGCTGGTCGCCGAGGTCGTCGAAGAACCGGCCCAAGGTGTGCTGGTTGCGGTTCTTGCCCGCCCACACCAGCCGACCCGAATCGTGGCAGGTCACGACGAGGAGGTACCGCTGGCCCAAGTGGTGAGGAGATCTCGTCGATCCCGATCCGGCGCAGCCCGGCGAGCCGGTCGAGCTGCCCGGCCCGATCGGCGACCACCCGGGTGACGATGTCGGACACGCTGCGCCACACCACCCGCAACAAGATCGCCACGGTCGACACCGCAGCGTGGCAGACCAGCCACGCCACGGTGTCCTCGAACGCGGTGGTGAACCGCGACCCGGGCCGCGCCCAGGGCACCGCCGCGACCACCACCCCATGCTCGGGACACGCCACCCGCCGCGTCGTGGCCTGGAGAAACACCTGCGTCACGCCGAGATCCAGGCCCCGCCAGCGTCGCGGCGCCTTGCTGGTGTCATAGCCTGGGCAGCGCCGCGCACAACGCGAGCAACGCCGTGCCTGCCCGGCCTTCACCCGGACCTGCGCGACCAGCACGTCCCCGCCCCGCCCATCCGGCTCCAGATCCACCGACTCGATCACCGTGTGCTCGACCCCGAGCACCCCTCGCCATACCCTCGTGGTGCGCACGCCGCCCCCGTCTGGATCGTCTCTGACTGTGGTAAGCCAGAAACTCTAGACAGGCGGCGTGCGCCCTCACCCCCACGATCTTCACACCGGACGCGGCCGCCCCACCGCAGGTTCGGGGGCGCTGCGCGACCAAGCGGGCAGGCCCCGGCCTGCCCGCAGCTCCTGCCCGAAGGGGCCGCAGAGGCTCGCAGGTCAAGGGTGGCGCTTGCGCCATCGCGCCAGCGACGCCGCAGGCGCCCTTGACCTGGGAGGGGCGGCCCCGGACACTCGCGCAGCGCCCCCGAACCGACCCACAGGAACAGCAGTAGAGCCTGCCTTGTCCGATCATCCGCTGCGTTTGTCACCGTCGGCTGGTCCCAGATCGGGTGGTGTTCGAGCACATCATCGACGTGCTGGTGCACGGTTCACCGTCACCCGGAGGGCGCGGCAGACCAAGATCGGCCTCTGGCCTCATCAGTGCAGGTCAGAGGCCGATCTGTGCAGTTGCATCGAGGGTGCCCCCGGCAGGATTCGAACCTGCGACCTGCGGTTTAGGAAACCGTCGCTCTATCCCCTGAGCTACGGGGGCCGCCGTGGGGGATGGTACCGGGCGGTGCGGTGCGGGCTGCCCGGGGCGGGCCTGCACCGCGTTTCGCGCCCGCCCGTTTCCGTACACAGCGGCACGAGCAGCCGGCCTCTCAGCAGGCTCTCAGGGCGCCGCGGAAGACTGGCGCCCATGCACATCCTCGTCGTGGACGACGACCGGGCGGTCCGGGAGTCGCTGCGCCGGTCGCTGCAGTTCAACGGCTACACCGTCGACC
>JALYQB010000302.1 GCA_030856045.1 Actinomycetota bacterium | reverse complement strand
GCGCCGCAGGACGGCGAAGCCCTGCGGCGCGGGACCATCGGTGGATGGCGAAGGTGGACTCAGATTCGAACGGTGGTGCCGTCCGACAGCGGAACGGTGAGCGAGAAATTCTCTCGGTAGGTGAGCTTCTGCTCCTCCAACACCGTCAGTGCGATCTGCTCTCCCAGCCGGAAGGACTCGATGAAGTCGCTGTAGTAGTGCACGCCGGCGAAGTTTCGTGCGGTGCTGATGTTGGCGGCGATCTTGTTGAGCTCGCCCTCCACGGTCAGTGGCCGGTCCAGCGCGGCGGAAACGTCGACAAGGGCACTGCCGTCCGGGTTCGCCTCGTACGCGATCGGGTTGCCGGCAGCTGTGAGTGGCCATCCGTGGTCGAACCATGCCTTGAGGATCGTGGTACATGCACCGGCCACCGTGGCGTGCCCGGCCCCGTATGAAGGGTGGGTGGGCGAGCCTTCGGGGAAGGCCATGGGCAGCAGCCAGTTGTCCGGGTTGCCGTTGGCGGCGCCCACGGCTGCGCCGATGCCCGAGGAACCGGCGAAAGCGGCTTCCATGGCCTCGAGATCCCGCAGCCGCTCCTGCACAATCGCGTTGTTGACACGCCGCTGGTACATCCACCCGCCGACGGCCTCGGGTCGTAGCCGGCGGTGCACGTTGAACTTCTGGTAGCGGACCGCCTTCAGCGCGCGGGTCGCCACCTCCGTGACGAGCGTGAGGATATGCGGTCCGCCGAACTGAGCGAAACCCTGCTGCTTGTCGACGAAGTCCGGGCGTTCGAACGGCAATCCGGGATCGAACGGTGCCCGCAGGCCGAGCAGCACCAGACACGCGTTGAGGTAGGCCTCGTACAGTGCGTCGTAGTGCACATACGTCGCGAGGTCGCGCGGCGTCGCGATGAAGCGATAGCCGTCGGCGTAGCTTTCGCGGCCGCGGGTGTCGGCGCCGTTCTGCACGTCGAGGAAGGCGTCCCAGTCAGTGAGGTAGTCCACGCCTGGGGAAGCGACGCGCACCCGTTGGTCGATCCGCAGGGCGCCGTAAGCGATCATCCCGTCACGCAGCTCGTGAGCCGTGTCGTTCCCATTGATTCCCACGTTGCCGATCAACAGGAACTGCGAGATGTAGGGGCCTAGCAGCTCGCCAGGAAGCAGGCCACGAAAGAGTTGCTCCAGCGGGACGACGTCCGTGCCGGTCTGGCTCAACACGCGGCGGCGGTTCCGCGAGGTCGGCAGGACATCGGTTGAACCGGTCAGCCGGTCGGTGCGGTCCCGCCGGAACCACCACAAGCGGGCGAGCGACTCGCGGGCGTCATGGACGGTGGCGTCGCTGCCCCAGTCGGTGAAGGGAATATCGCGGGACAAGGCCATCCAGTAGTCTTCGCCCATCTCGGAGATCAGTTCCTGGCTGGCCAACGCGGGGGCGGGCGGCATGGTCAGCGCCTGGGCGTCCGAACCCTCGAGATCGAAGGTGCTCCCGGCGCCCTGGCTCTCCCAGGCACGTACGGTCGGCTCCTCACCTGCGGGGTAGGTGCCGGCCCAGTTCAGCTGCGGTTTCCCATCGGGCTCGTATACGAGGTCACCATTGGGCTCGAACGGGCCTGGGCCGAGACGCAGGCGAAGGAAGTCCGACGGATCACCGGAGTCGATCGACCGTACCCAGTCAGCGTAGTCGGTGGGTCGCTGCAGGAAGCCGTACTCGTCGTGGGGCAGGCACTTGGTGAAGTTACCGGCGTAGGTCACCCGCCCCTGCTCGTCGTGCAGCCGTTGCTCGTCTCCGTTGGCCCGATGCTGGGGTGTGGGCCGTAGGAAGGCCACCTCAGCCGCTGTTTCACGGATACGTCGAGCCCATATCTGTCGTTCGGACATTTCGCCCTCCTCATCGTCGGTGACGCCGTCATCGGTGCGCTCCGTATAGCGGAACGAGCCCGGTGATCCTGACTCGGTGAGCATCATGGGAATTGGTTTCGGCGTCAATGGCGGCACGCCGGTCGGGGTGGTTGCGGTATCCTGCGCCAGGATCCCTCAGCCGCGGCGCAGCCCGATGCGCCGCCATCGCTGCGGGCTCCGGTGCGCCCCGGCCGGGGTCCCGTCGCGGCGGCG
>JALYQB010000299.1 GCA_030856045.1 Actinomycetota bacterium | reverse complement strand
CAGCCTCCGCCGCCAGATCATCGCCGCCAGATTTCTGTCACCACCACCCCGACCAGCCACAACCCAAGAAATCCTCGAAGTCCAGCAAGCCTGGGCCCTGGCCGCCGCATAACTGCGAAAGTCGAGTGAGATGCTGTGCCACGCGGCCGGCCACGGCGCCGCCGAGACCATCCGGCGCTCCCTTGCCATCTTCGTCACAAGCGCCGAGCGCGGGGGCAGCGCTCCCCCACTCGCCCAGATGATCGCGGGACGCATCAGCGCTCAAACAGCACTCGAGACCCGGCTGCGGCAGCTCGAGGCGCGACTCGCAGCCACATCCTCGGTTACTGAGGCACTTGACATCGTCAGCAATCTGCCTGACAGCGTGGGACTGACTAGGGGAGGGCGCACCTGGGGGCGCGGGACTGTCATCCTCCGCGCCCTGCTCGGTCCCCGGCTTTGCCGCGCGTCGACGCTCCCGGTAGGTTGCTTCGAATTCCTTCGGCAGAAGCTGGCCGATGAGCACGTCTCGCTGCTGACCTACAGCGACTCCGGTGATCCGGCCGATGTGCAGCTCATGGGCCTGTACCAGTCGAAGGGGCGCGAGGCGGATGCCACGATCGTGGTGCTGCGCGAGAACGACTACTACGGCAAAGAACCAGAACCCATGCCCACAGGTTCGAAGCTCCTCTACGTCGTGCTGACCCGCGCGCGGAAGAAGACCGTCGTGCTCACGCTGGGCTCTACGCTTCCACCCCTGATAGCGCCCCTCGCCGCGCTGGCCTTGATCCGAAAATGACGTCGGGGACGGGTGGATCACACCAGCGGGACGAAGCTCGGACGGATCACTTGTCGTTCGGCGACCTCGCACAGCCACATCGCGTCCAGCCTGTCTTCTCCGAACCTAAAAATGATCTTTAACTCCGGCCGGGAAGTGACGTTTTCGTTGTTGCGTCAGAGTGGTTGCTTGTCATCGGGACGGGCAGGGTGGTGGTGACCGGTTCAGCTGGTAGCGTCGGAGAAGGATGGGGATGCCGAGGTGGGCGGACGGTGGCGCCGTAGGCGGCGAACTGTGCCTGTGCTGCGGCCAGGAGGTAGCAATGCGGCACTCCGGCCGCTCGTCGGGTTCTGATGAGCGCACCTACCCGTGGGAGTGGGGGACAGCAGGGTTGTCCTAGCCTGAAATCAGCGAGCACCGCATGAGCTCCCGTACCGCGGTCGGGAGCAGGTCGTGCAAGTCCATGACCCGTGGCGAGGGTCGCGCTCTCTGATTGACCCGCCCAGGTCCGAGAGTGCATTGGCAACGTTGACGCATGGTCGAGCCACCGAACTGCAGACCGTCACGGCGCGCGGTAGCGGCGCATCGGGACGCGGATGCCGTCCGCGAGCACTCCCTCGGCGCGCAGCAGCGCGAGCTGCTCGGCGACCTTGTGCGGCGCAGGGGTGCCGTCGGCGTGCACGACGCGGTGCCAGGGGAGATCAACGCCGTCCTCGGCGAGGATCCGCCCCACGAGCCGGGCACGACCCGGCAGTCCGGCGCGCGCGGCGACGTCCCCGTAGGCCAGGACCGAACCGGACGGGATCCCGGCCACCACGGCTCGGACCCGGTCGTGCGCCTGCTCGTCCATAGTGGAGTCAGCGCCGCCGGAAGCCGGGGTGCGCGGGCAGCATGGTCGCCCATCCTGCCGCCTCGCGGAGACCAGGTGCAACGCCGCCGCTGTCGGACCGCTGTGGTTGCATGCGCGCCGTGCCAGTCCTCGTCCGCACCGATCGCCGCGCCCGCGCCGTCCCGCCACCCGGGCCGGACGACGAGGGCGCGCGGGTCCTCGCGCACGCCTGCGGTCCGCTGCGCGTGCTCGGTGGACCCGGTACCGGGAAGACCACGCTCGTGGCGCAGACCGTCGCGGACCGCGTGCTGGGCCGCGGCGTCGACCCCGAGCACGTCCTGGTGCTCACAGCGAACCGGCGCGCTGCCGCGGACCTGCGCGAGCGGGTCACCGAGCTGCTGGCCGCGCGCGTGCGCACGGTCCGTGACCCGCTGGTACGCACCGTGCACTCCTACGCCTTCGCCGTGCTGCGCGTCCAGGCCGCGCTGCGCGGGCAGCCCCCGCCGCGGTTGCTGTCCGGCCCCGAGCAGGACGTCGTCGTGCGGGAGCTGCTCGCCGGTGACCTCGCCGACGGCGGCGGTCGGTGGCCCGCGCGCCTGCGTCCTGCGCTGGCCCTGCCCGCGTTCGCCGGGGAGC